>NZ_JBQXDJ010000066.1:0-19517 GCF_052601015.1 Chitinimonas violaceus
GGAAAATCCACGGGTGAGACTAGCCCGTAGAGATATAGTTATGCACAGTCGCCGGTCAAACGGCGGCAACCATCACTGGGTCAATATTCAATCGGCAGGGTGGGTCAATATTCAATCAGCGCAAACACTGCATATTGTCAACCGGCCACTTCGGCGTAATGATCTGATGGCCACGGAAACGCACGTCCATATCTGCCGCCCGGAGCTTTTCCAAGTGGAAGGGACTGTGGGGTAATAATTTGCCCGGTGGCTGTGGCGCAGCGTCGCCCTTCTGGTCCAATTCGCCAACAAAGCCCGCCAGGTCTTTCAAGTCCAGCCGACGTGATTGCAAGTCGGCATTGATATATTGCCGTTGCGGGCCTTTATCGACACTAAAGTCACCAGCCAGATCGCTACGTCCTACGCTGCCGGTAAAGCTGTTCAAACTCCAGACCGACCCCGTACGCATCAACTTACCCGCTACGCGATAGCGCGGTGTAGGTGGAAGAGGAAGGTTCAATATCGTATACAGCTCCGCCATGCTGTCGCCGCTTAGCACGAAGTCCACCGCCAAACCTGTCAGTAACATTGGGTCGGTCACTGTACCCGAGGCGTTGAACGCGGTATTACCCATCCTCCCCTGCGCTTTCAGAGGATAGGGCAGCTGACGATCGCGCAGACTCAGTAACCCACCACCATTCAAATCAATATTGGTGGAGAGCTTGCGGTAATGGCCGTTCAAGGTTGCAACAAGCGGAGTGGAGGAAGTCTCTGTCACACTAGTGGAAGCAACTCGGGCAACCAGATCTGTGCCTGCCGACTTTTCAAGATAACGAACCTGGGTACGTTGCAACTGCAACTGCCCGATTTTCAGGTCCCAATCGCTTTTTTCCTCTGATGTCTCCCCTGCCAACACCCAGTTGCCACCATGGTCTGGATGCTGCTCCAGCAATACCTCGGCACCGGTCAATGTCATCTCGGGAAGATCGATACGGTAGCGAAAAAGCGCAGGAAGACTCAGCACCATACTGAATTGCTGGGCTTGAGCCATGACCGAGGTTTCACTCCATGAGG
This sequence comes from Chitinimonas violaceus, assembly GCF_052601015.1. Classification (NCBI taxonomy): domain Bacteria; kingdom Pseudomonadati; phylum Pseudomonadota; class Betaproteobacteria; order Neisseriales; family Chitinibacteraceae; genus Chitinimonas; species Chitinimonas violaceus. The sequence continues at coordinate 1,054 of NZ_JBQXDJ010000066.1, forward strand.
CATTACCCAGCACCAGATCGTTCAGCACAATTCTGGGACGTAAGCCAAGCTTTACCTCCAGATCGCCATTGATTTCAACATGGCGACCGGTTGCGCGTTCAAGCTGGCTGACGACATAGGGACGCAGCACATTCCAAGGAAAGAAATACACAGCCAACACGAGGAGAACACCCACCCCGACGATGCCGACAAGCCAGCGCAACGCAGATGAGTACCGATATGTATCAGTCACTGCTTGCTCCTTTCAGGCTAATTCGTCAAACAGGGATTAGGCGTACACACTCAATGCTGGCTGGATTTCCTGTGAATTTGAAACTCCATCCACAGATCACGATCTGTTACGAGCAGCTGTCAACGGGGTAAAGTGCAGCACAGAAACCGGAATGTACGTGTTGGTACATGAGGCTGCGAACTTCTTGGTGCGAAGCACCGTAGCAGTTCGGCGTCCCCCTTGCGGGGGCTTTCGAGCAGCACATGAACCCTGATCACAGCTGCGCAGTAAGATCGTGAACAGGTTCTCAGCGGTTTCTGCTCATCAACAAGCCAACCACCGCCCCCACACCAAAGGCAACACCAACTGATTGCAGCGGACGGGTACGAACATAGTCTCTGGCGACATCGACGATATGGCTGGTCGTCTCACTGGCCTTCTCGCCAAATTCGCTCAGCTGTTCCTTGATGCCCTCCATCTTCTCGCTCAGCTGTTCCTTCGATACTTGTAGTGCCTCGGCTGACAAGGTACCACCACGGCTCAGCAATGATTCGACATCATTCACGAAAGCAGAAAGATCCTTCTGAAACTGCTCCTGTGTAACGTTGGCGCCTTCGCGCTTCGCACGGCCCTTTGCCGCAGCTTCCTGCCACCGGGTTGTACCGTTACCGGACTTGCCGCTGGACTGCTGTACACCATTGTTGGTTACAGGGTTGGCAGGCTGTTTCGCGCCACCGGAAATAGTAGGATTGGTTTCCATGATGTGCTCCGTTTAGTCAGGTAGGAAGAAAAAAGAAAAGCGTGGTAGGCACAGCTGGATCGTGAATTGGGTCCCGCTGTTACTGCCAGACTCCTTGCCTTTCTACGCATAAGGCGTGCCTGGCCTGAATCACCCGGTTTTTGGGCTTTTTCAGCATAAAACATGGCAAAGCGGTGGATGATTTACACGGCCGTTTGTAAACCCTGCTGTATTCAACTGAAATCGCACCAAGACTTTGCCAACAAAAGTACGGCACAAATCCTGCCTTTACCTGGAATGCGACCAATTCACTTCTATCGGTCACAACCATCTTCCATTTAAAAGGAGCACATCATGAAACGCCTGATCTGGATCGCCGCCCTATCCGCCCTTGTTTGCGGCGTCAAACACGCCGCAAACCGTAAGCAACAAGACCAAACCGGTTGTGAAGCAGTAAAAGCTTAAGAACTAATTCAAAGCCTGCTGCGCGTCGGCAATACGGCGTTGAGCTCTCAGAACCTGTTCACGTTTACGACTTGTCGCGGGCAGGTTCTTAACATCGATCACCGTCCCAGGTCGGGGATACACACCAGGTACGTCTTGGAATGAGAATTGCATGGCTCACGCCATCATCTTCTCATCGGAGCACGCATCATGGCTGTCACGCCCCCACTTTCTGAGCAGATGGATAACGCGGCTCCGCCGCCTGCAGACACCTTGGAAATCCTGCACATCCTGATGCAGGAAAGTGAAACCATACGCCACCAGGTCACTGCCATCTGCGAGGAATCCACCAAGCTGATTCGTGAAGAGTGCTACCTGGCAGTAGAAAGCGCCACGGTAGCCACCCGCTGGCTGGTCGTCTCCGCCATCGCAGTTGCCACCTGTTGGCTCAGCATCAATACCGCGCTGATAGCTGCAGCCATGGCTCTAGGGATGTCTTGGCTATATGCCACGCTGGCCATCAGCCTGTTGAATGCTGCACTCGCCTGGCACGCCCATACCCTGGCCAGAAGCTGTGTGAAGGACATGAGTTTCCCACGTACCCGCAGATTGATAAGAGGTAAACCATGAGACTGCGCCACCGTCGAGAGCGTTGTGACCAATTGGCAGCACGTATCGTATTACGCAAAGCCGTCGTCCATCAGTCCTGGGCGAACTGCCGCCAACGTCTGGAAGAATTGTTGACCAGCTACCCCTTGGCCATCGCCATCGGCGCAGCAGCTGGCACCTTACTGGTCACACGGCCGCGCAAATTCTTCAAGCTGATGGCGGGCTGGCCCATGCTCCGTAAGATAGTGGAGGACATGTGGCAGGCTTCGCGCGCGGCGCCGTTGCCCAGTAATGGGCAGGTGTCAAAGTCCTAGTCCTAAGAACCTATTCACGATCTTACTGCGCAGCTGTGATCGGGGCTTATGTGCTACTCGAAATCCTCTTGTACTTATGTACTTAAGTACATTCCGGTTTCTGCGCTGCTCTGCACCCCGCTGACAGCTGCTCACGACAGATCTTGAACAGGTTTTCTAAGAACCAGTTCAAAGTCTGCTGCGCGTCAGCGATACCGCGTTGAAAACACCCTCGGAATGCTCATTGATCACTTGTAGACTCTGCTTCCTTGGGTGTTTTCGCCTTGTCACGCCCTGGCTTGCGAGACTTTGAACAGGTTAGTTGCTAACGTATCTGCCTTTCAGCAGTAGCAATCAGATGTGAAGTGAGGGAGCCGCTTGTGCTAGATGCACTGCTTCCTCCTCACTTTCGTTGATAGCCCGCTGTTGAGCCATTGCCCGGGACAGCTCCGCGCCATAGAGAAAGACCTGAGCCGAGTAGTACATCCAAAGCAGAATAAGCACCAATGTACCCGCTGACCCATAGGATGACGCAAGCGCGGTCGTACCCAGGTACATGGCGATCAACCCCTTCCCCAGCATGTACAAGCACACGGTAAGAAATGCCCCGCGCCATACGTCCTTCCATGCCACAGGGCATGCCGGCAACAGCTTGAAGATTGCTGCAAACAACAAGGTCACAATCAGGGTGGTCACGAGATTACTGATAAGGCTCAGGACCGTAACCGACATCCCAAACCATTGCCCGTAGCGGCTTTCAACCGCCGCAATCACAGTGGATAGCAACAAGGAAACCAGCAGGATAAACCCGACGCTGAGCACAATGCCAAATGACAGCAGGCGGCTGCGTATCAGTGCAAAGATGCCTTGTTGCTGGTTCTTTGGCGCATCCCATATCACATCAAGGCTGCTTTTGAGTTCGGTGAAAACCGTGGTTGCAGCAAAAAGACTGGTCGCAACAGCCAGTATGGTCTGCCATGTCGCTCTGTCAGGCTGGTTGGCGCCTTGAATGACGAGGCTGACAGCGCTGGCTGCCTGCTGGCCCAGCAGAGCCTGCACTTGGGCCAGCAATCCCGCCTGTGCGGCTGCATCGCCATAAAAGGAGCCTGCGATAGCGATCGCGATAACCAGCACCGGCCCCATTGAGAACAAAGTGTAAAAGGCGATGGCCGCCCCATGGTCGAAGCCCGATGCTCGCCCCACGATACGGCAGCCCGTAGAAACAAACGTAAAGGCCGGTATATCCATAACGGCAATGTACTGAAGGTTGGCATGACGGCCCCAAGTAGAAGTACGAGATGCGCCAGCCATGCAAATACCGGGCCTCTCCGGCGGTTTGTGGTGCCCCACCTTTCATTCGTCTCTTCCCCTGTTCCTACCTCTAAATTCGGCTTTGTAGGAAAACGCCTACTTTCGAATGCGTCCTTGCTCAATTGACCTACAAACTCAGAAGACTAGGATGTGATCCATAAGAACCTTAACAACCCCCCCTCACTGTACCGAGCAGTTTTGCTCAGCGATCAGAGAGACAAGGAAAAGGAGTTAGCGAATGTTTGAATCCATCCGTCACGAATCGAGCAACCCATCGATTCCTACACTTTTTTCTTACGCTCGCACATACGACCGGTCACCAGCAAGGTCTACATGCACAGATCTGGACGATGAGGACACGGACCAGAAGTTTGGCCGCCTGTATGGCTCTTCCGCCGCGATGGAAGAGGTCTTCCATATGATCGAACGTGTTGCGCCCAGCGACGTCTCCGTCTTAGTCATTGGGGAAAGCGGTTGCGGCAAGGAATTGATCGCACAGACCATCCACGAGATGAGTGCCTGTGCAGACGAGCCTTTCATTGCAATCAACTGCGGTGCGTTGCCTGCAACCCTTATTGAATCCGAGTTGTTCGGCTACGAAAAGGGTGCGTTTACCGGTGCGCAGAAGATGCATCAGGGCTTCTTCGAACGCGCCCAAGGCGGCACCTTGTTTCTGGATGAAATCACAGAAATGCCGATCGACCTGCAAGTACGCCTCTTACGCGTACTGGAAACGGGTCGTCTGGTCCGCGTAGGTGGCGACAAGGAAATCGAGTGCAACGTCCGTGTGCTGGCGGCAACCAACCGCGAGCCGCTGGAGGCTGTGCGTGATGGTCGTCTGCGTCAGGATTTACTGTACCGCCTGGCCGTCTTCCCTATCGTGTTGCCCCCATTGCGCGACCGCGATGACGACGTCGTCCTTTTGGCGCAACGCTTTCTGAAAGAGCGCAACGCGCAATACAAGACCAATAAATATTTTGCCGAAGGGGTAGAGGAAAAACTACGCCAGCACGATTGGCCGGGGAATGTCCGTGAGTTGAAGAACTGTATTCACCGTGCCTACATCATGGCCGACAAAGTGGTCGATATCGATACCTTGGCGCCGCTGAAAGTGAGTGATCGTGCTGGATCACGCAATATGATGGAATTCGAGATCGGTACCCCATTGGAAGAAGTGGAAAGACAGCTTATCTTCGCAACGCTTGATCGCTTTCAGGGCAACAAACGGCGTGTGGCCAAAGCATTGGGAGTGAGTCTGAAGACTATCTACAATCGCCTGAATGGTTACTCCAATGGCAAAGAAGATGCAGACGACTTGGATGAGGATGATGACCGTGCTGGAAGTAGCAGTACCGCAGTGTCCGGATCCTATTACCTTGCCTAGTTGAGTGAGAAATGTAGTAATAGAAATGGAACGGGCAGGCCGGATAACTCTGGGCCTGCTTATCCATTCCTAATGGGGGTTTTTTTCGATGATCAGGATATTGATCGCAGATGATCATGCGGTTGTATGTGCGGGCCTAAAGCTTTTTTTGGCGGAGGACCCGGAAATGCAGGTGGTCAGCATCGCCACCACGGGGGCAGATGCAGTGCAATGTGTGCGTGACCAGGAAATAGATGTCGTTCTGCTTGATATCGCGATGCCGGAAAAAAATGGCGTCGACGCACTCCGGCAGATCAAAGCACTTAGGCCCGAACTCCCAGTATTGATGCTCAGTGGTTATCCTGAAACGCAGTACGCGATCAACCTCATCAAAGCCGGCGCCAGTGGTTACCTCAACAAGGAATGCATACCCGAGCAGCTGCTGAATGCAGTCAGGGCTCTCGCGGCAGGGAAGCGTTACGTCAGTGAAACCATCGCGCAAAAGTTGATCGAACAGATTGGCACCCCCGTCGTCGAGACCCCGCACGAGATATTGTCGCAACGCGAATTCCAGATTCTGTGCCAGCTTGCCATCGGCGAATCCATATCCGCCATTGCCAATTCACTATGCCTTAGCGTCAAAACAGTCAGCACTTACCGCAGCCGTTTGTTCGAGAAAATGAATTTTGCGAGCAATGCCGACGCTACGGCCTACGCTTTGAAAAACAAACTGATCGATTGACACCTCGGGCCTTATCAACCCTTCCCTGCCCGCTGCCACAAGCCATTTCCACCTTTTCCTCTACATTACCTTGTAGAAGTTACACTGGCAGTTGCACGCCTTGGAACCTGTTCATGATCTTACTGCGCAGCTGTGATCAGGGCTTATGTGCTGCTCGAAAGCCCCGCAAAAGGGATGCCGAACTGTTACGGTGCTTCGCACCACGCAGTTCGCAGCCTCATGTACTCAGTGACAGATCGTAAGGAGGGCCCGCTGACAGCGCAGCGGGCTTAAGCGACTTCTTACTTGGTAGATGTTGTGTATCCCGCCAACCTCGCTGCCCTTTCCCTAGCAAGTACCAACACATCCCGGGCATAAGGCTTGCCAAACCTCTATGTATCTCTTTGCCTTTTGGCATACCAGACTAAAGAGGAATGGATCATGGAATTGCAAACAGCCCTTCGCCCTCCGCAGCACCAGCATCAACAACCTGGTATCGAAGCCGTCATGGAACCACCGCCAAAGTCTGAAATGGAGGGGTATCAAGGCAGCGGTAAGTTGAAGAATCAGGTCGCCATCATTACGGGCGGTGACAGTGGTATCGGCCGCGCCGTCGCCATTGCCTATGCCAAGGAAGGCGCAGATGTCGTCATCGTTTATCTGGATGAAGATGTGGACGCCACCAAGACCCGTGATCTGGTGGAACAGACGGGCAAGCACTGCCTATTGCTCAAAGGCGACATCGGCGATGAAACGTTCTGCAAAGAGATTGTAAAGAAGACACTCGAGAAGCACGACCGGCTGGACATCCTCGTGAACAATGCAGGGGAGCAGCATCCTCAATCGTCGTTCAGTGATGTCACCAAAGAGCAGCTGGAACAGACCTTCCGCACCAATGTCTTCCCGATGTTTTATCTATCCCGCGCTGCCATGCCCTACCTGAAAGGCGGGGGCAGGATCATCAACACCACGTCGGTAACAGCCTATCGGGGCCATGAGAAGCTGGTGGACTACTCCGCCAGCAAGGGCGCAGTGGTGTCCTTTACCCGGTCGCTCGCCAAGGCGCTGATCAAAGACGAAATACGCGTCAACGCCGTCGCCCCGGGCCCAGTCTGGACGCCACTGATACCCGCCTCCTTTACGGCAGAAGAAGTCGCCCGCTTCGGCAGCAACTCACCGATGCACCGCGCCGGCCAACCCGACGAGATTGCCCCTGCCTATGTGTTTTTGGCATCGACCGATTCATCATTTATCGCAGGCCAAGTACTGCACCCTAATGGTGGCGAACCGGTGAATGGTTGATTTACGTATGCATGGACGTGGTGCAAAGAGGTGGTGTACTAGCTGTCAGCGGGGTAAAGCACAGCGCAGAAACTGGAATGTACTTAAGCACATGAGGGCTTCCCGGCAGCACATAAGACCTGATCACAGCTGTACAGTAAGATCGTAAGCGTTCAGATTTGGCACACATGCCGGGCGAGTGGTACGCAGCATCCAATAAAACATAATTAGTAGGAGGCTTACCCATGACTACCCTGAAACATCCTCATCTTCTGTTGTTACCCGGGCTACTGAATGACGGGCGCTTATGGCAACACCAGATCAACGCGCTGTCTGACACCGCTTACGCTTCAGTAGCCGACCTCACAGTAGCCGACACGATTGCCGAGCTTGCGACTGCTGCATTGTCCCAAATGCGGGCAGACCACTTCGCGCTCGCTGGGCTTTCCATGGGTGGTTATGTTGCGCTCGAAATCATGCGGCAAGCGCCTGAACGCGTCTCTGCGCTGGCACTGCTCGATACTTCTGCACGGCCAGATACACAGGAAGCGACCCAGAATCGCAAGAAATTGATGCAGCAGGCTGAAACCAACTTCCCAAGCGTGATTGATGCCCTACTACCCAAGCTGGTGCATACCTCCCAAATGCATAACACCGCCCTGCTGGAGCAGATTACCGCCATGGCCTTGAGTGTGGGGAAGGATGCCTTCCTGCGTCAGCAACGCGCCATTATGGGGCGTATCGACAGTCTACCGTCTCTATCCACAATCACCTGTCCCACACTGGTCCTATGCGGTCGTGAAGATGTCATCACACCAGTCGAGGTGCATCGAGAATTGGTCGGCGGCATTCCAGATTCGAAACTGGTGGTCGTGGAAAAATGCGGCCATCTTTCAACATTGGGACAGCCGCAGGATGTGACGAATGCGCTGAAGCAGTGGCTCCAAGACGCACATCAGTAGTACTTAAGCCCTGCTCATGGCTGCTTGCTGGTGGCTGTGGTGGCTGTGGTGGCTGAGGAAGCCGACGCAGTTACTTTGTCGTGACTGCTGATCCGCCAGATCACATTGCCCACGTCGTCGGCCACCAGGAGTGCGCCTTGCTTGTCCAGCTCTACACCTACCGGCCGGCCATAGGCTTTACCTTCCGGGCTGAGGAAGCCAGTCAGCACATCCAATGGCGGCTTCTTGCTCGGCATGCCATTCTCGAACGGTACGAAGATCACCTTGTAACCGCTATGTGGCCGCCGGTTCCACGACCCATGCTGCCCAATGAACATGCCATTCGCGAAACGCGTAGGCAAGGTCGTACCTGTTGAATACGATAGCCCCAGGGAGGCGGTATGCGCCCCCAGCGCGTAATCTGGGGCAATCGCCTTTGCCACCAGTTCCGGTCGTTGCGGTTTGACGCGCTCGTCGACATGCTGGCCCCAGTAACTGTAGGGCCAGCCGTAGAAGCCACCATCGCGTACTGAAGTCATATAGTCGGGCACAAGGTCATTGCCAATTTCATCGCGCTCGTTCACCACCGTCCATAGCGCACCGGTCTTGGGTTCCCATGCCATCCCGTTCGGGTTACGCAAACCCGATGCGAAAATCCGGTGGGTGCCGCGCTGCCTGTCGATCTCCCAAATGGCTGCCCGCCCCTCTTCCACCTCCATGCCGCGCTCAGCCACATTGCTGTTTGAACCCACCGTTACATAGAGCTTGGACCCATCGGTGCTTGCGATCAGGTTCTTGGTCCAGTGATGGTTGAGCTCGCCCGCAGGCAGCGGCACCACAGTCGTACCACGTACTTTGATTTGCGTATCGCCCGTGGTGTAAGGAAAGCGCACTACCGCATCCGAATTAGCCACATACAGATCATTGCCCACCAGGGCCATGCCAAATGGCGAATACAAGCCTTCCAGGAAGGTCGAACGCAAGTCCGCCACACCATCGCCATTGGTATCCCGGAACAGGGTGATCCGATTTGCGCTGGCCACGCCCGCACCGGCACGTTTCATCACAACGCGCATCGCCCACTCCTTGATTCCCCCCTTGGGCTTGGACGGCGCATTGCTTTCCGCGACCAGCACATCACCATTGGGCAGTACATGCATCCACCGGGGGTGATCCAGCCCACTGGCAAACGCAACCACATCCGTCCCCTCGGTCGGCTGTGGCTTCAACCCCTGCGGCCAGCCTATTGCCGGAGCAACATTCACAGTGGGAATCAAGGGAGTTTGCGGAGCAGGTAAGGTGGGGTCCTTACCAATACTTGCTGAGATAGGCAGTTTGGGGCCGTTATCGCACGCTGCAAGCAATAAGACCGCTGCGGCAATCAAACCGCGGCTGCCCAGCTGCCGTTTTGGATGAGACTCAGATGGCGCATAAGTTGTCATCATCAGCCTACCCTCTGAGATACGACAGAAGTGTTAATTGACAGCCAAATAGCTGCCAAAAGGGTGTCCAAGCCCATGATTTCCTCCGAAGACGTTATATGTATCCCATTCACTGCCGCCGAATGGTTGGAACAGGCCGTGATGCGGCCGTCCTGACTCCAGTAAACCCCTTACCCATTCCTTTAACCGCACAACGAAAATACAGCTCGCGGTAAAAATTACTGCCTAGCGCCAGCAACCCATTGATCGGAAGTGGCCCAGCCTTTCCTCCATTTGGGGGATGTGAGCAACCGCAGGTTCACTTAAACAAGCTACTCATGTGCACCTTCCAAAGGTAGGGCGACTTGGCTTCCCTATGCCAAAACCCAACCGGGCGATGTGATGCGCGCTGCGGCAACTCGCGCACGCCTCAGATAAGCAAAGTTGCCGAATTGACCCGTTGATGAGGAGCCTGCCATGAAAGAGACCAAACCCGTAAAAACTGAAATCGTCTTCACCACTAAAGAAAAAGGTGGCGATGAAATTCGCCTTAGCGGCATATCCAGCGACATATTGTCCCGCCCAGAACAAATCAAGAAAGTAATGGAGGTCTTGAAATTGCCTGAAGGCGCCATCGCTCGCATTTTGCATACAACCGAAGATGTAATTGTTCGCTGAGGACTACTTCGATGCTCCCCATCAATGGTTATTTACGCGACTCAGTCTCGATTAACTGGCTTCCATCCAGTGTTGAATTGATCTACTCGGTGTGGAGCATCGAACTTCCGCTTCGCCATTTCATCCCAAGCAAAAAGCTGTCTGCTTTTTTCCGACGGGAAATTCCCTCTTCCGAATTGGCGGACGAACATGAGCAGATTCAGAATCTGATTTCAGTGTTGTCTCATCAAGGCTGCCTGATACCTGAAAAAGCTAAAAAGCACTATTCACTGCAGGAAGTAAAAGCACTTTATATTTCGTTTTGTAATGAATTCTATGGTCGTTACTATGCCCATCCGCTTTGGGAGGTCATGAGAGACGACAACATCCCCAATTCGGTTATTCGGCAATGGATATCGCGGACCTATTTTCTATCGCGCTTTGCCGGCGTCACTGCGGCAACAGCAAGCCGAAATGGACCCACCACAGAGGTCAGGTCTGCCTTCCTGAAAAGTGCAATAGAAGAGTATTCCCATTGCGAAGATTATTACTTGCCGCCCAAGGCGCTTTACCCTGCCGAGTTAGGATATACATCGGGCATTGCGCCCGCAGCAAGCTTTATTGCGTTTGACCAGCAAATGTTGCATATCGCCCAACAGGACTGGCTGGCGCATCTGTTTGTCGCCCTGATTCAGGAACGGACCGCCCAGTTCAAAGAAGTCGCCAATCAGTTGTATGAAAGAGTCGAACAGCAACTCGATATGCCTGCATTGTTTGATGGCTGGCGTACCCATATTTCCTTTGACGAGGACAACGCGCACGCGAACGACCTGGACGAACTGTTCGACCAGAAACTGCGTATTCCGGTTGATCGCCTGCAAAAATCGTTCGATGAGGCGAGCCTCACCGTCGAACTGCTGACTGATGGGCTCGATGAAGTACGTAGGCTTGGCGAAAGAAGCATCAACCCGCGTGCGAACACAAGCTCCCTCGCAGTCCGGCCCCATCATATCCAGGGCATCAAGTGTCTTTCGGGGATTTCGGAATACACCTTCAAGGCCGGCTCCTTGAATGAATTGACGCTGGAATTGACAGCACTGATCGCCAAAACACCGCAAGGTGCCACCTTCTTAAGCAATGCTGCGGACTTTTTGTTTTCCGAAATAGAAACTTCTATTACCGAACATTTGACTGCATGCATTGAGCATTGCAATACCCATTCGGCCATCATCTATCTTGGCAATGTCCTTGCAGCAGCTTCCAAATCCAATTTAAAACCAGCTACAAAAGCAATCCAAATGCGCAAAGCTGGGCGCATCATCCGCAATTACCTTTCCAATCAGGCGAGAAACCCTACTCAATTCGCCTTTACCTTGTTGTTGTGCCTGCGGTTAATAGACGCAGGGTTAAGTATCGCCACCCGCTCAAATAATCTAAGCCGCCTGCATTCGTTGACCAGAATGCTGGAAATTGCTGTAGTTGAACTTGGAAAAGAACAAGCCGTCGTTCCTGGCCTTAACGATGCCCTTTTTACGTTGACGCTGATAGAGCTCGCTTACGAGAAAAGAACTGCTGAGTGCCCTGTATTCCCGCTTGCGAAGGAATATCGACATCAAGGGGCAGTGCATTAGGTCAGTAAGCTCAACTATGCCTGTTGCTGTAAACGTATAAGCCAAAGCAGCAGGCGTTCTTTTCATAAGAAATATTTAATTCTTTTCTTATTTAAAGTATCAGTCGTACCTAACGTGGCTATAAGAATACAATTCTGCTACCCTCGCGCCGCGCAATAAAACCATTGCGTATCTGTTTTTCAAATGACCGATCCGGTCTTCTACATCTTCGAAAAATAATCACGCTTCAACGGGTTCATACATGCAATCTGCACGACTTAATACTCTCGCGCTGTCTATCATTGCGTCTTTCACATCGCTATGCGCCACCGCAGGACCTATATGGCCACGTACTCAATTACAAAAAGCGATCGAAATCAATGGCTATACACCTACCGGCATATCAGGTTGGGCTTGTTTTAACGATGCCGACCCTGCCGCCCATAATAAGACGGGCTTATCCAACGAAGCACTAATCCTGCGTCTGAAAGCGGGCCCATTGAATGGCACCCTTAAAGATGCTGTTGCAATTGACCAGACCACGACCGGCCTATACCGCCCAGAGATAATGACGGCTGCTGAAACCCGGTGCAGTCGCCAGAATCCATTCAGTGGGTTTCGCTTTACCCAGTTCCCAACCAATTACGCCGATACACCACAGAAATACTATGTGGTGGAGGTAGATCGTCGAACCGGTATCGAAACCGAACTTTCCGGTACCAGTTCCACTAGCGGCTTTCAATTCCCAAATAGTGCAGCCGACGCCATCAACAATTGGGACGGTTGGGTCGATGATTTCTCCATCACCAGCCGCACACAAGATAACGTGAACCTGAACGTCAACGGCTGGGCTTGCAACAAACTAGGTGGCGCGCCTACCTACCTCCACATTCTGGATGGCGAGAAGAACCGCATTCTGGACATTGAATTCACGCCAACACCGCGTAGTCCTCAACCCGGTATCTCAGTCAATCTGACCTCCCGGCCCGATGTGCCATGCCAAGCTGTTGCTGGCGGCAAGATGTATGGTTTCAATATCAACATGTCGCTCAACAGCGCATCCTACAAAAAACTGTATGACGGCATGTGGAAAGACCTGCACTTTTATATGTCATCGGTAGCAGACCTGAACAGGCCCGAAACCAGCCACTGGCGCCCATTGAAAGTCAAAAATACGCCGCAGGTTTATTTTGGCCGCAATAACAAGACCGCGCTGAAGATGGGCCATCTGGTTGCACCACGCTACGACAATATGGCGACATTTAACGAAGACCTGACCCAGATGTTCGGCTCTTTGGATGGCCGCCAGACAGGCACCCTGCAAAACGGCACCAACCTGAACCTGCTGATGGCGTCCAGCATTGTGAACGGCGTTGCAGCCGGTACACCGGGTTACCCCGCCAAGTTGGCGGAATTTCACTCGGAATACTTAAAGTACGCGCGCAAGCATGGTTTCAAGGCTGCGGTCATCGTTGGACCATTGCTGTTCAGAAATGCGTCGTTCACCACCCGGGAAGGGAGTGTCGAAACCTCCCCAGTCCCACGCCCACGTGACGAATGGCGTAACAATTGGTTTGAGTACACAGGAAAGCTATTGGCTTTAACCGAAGGCCTCGACCGTGATGTACTCGAATACTTCTACCCGGTTGACGAAATCTTCTGGTCCAGCCATACGCAGTATTTCTTTGGTCACCCCGCTCGGCCAGCAGCACAGTGGGAAAAGGAAAAAGAGACGATCGATGGCCAAATAGTCGAGCTAATCACTGAGTTGCGTGGCATGGTCGGCGACAAGAAACTCTTTACTTCCATTGCCGGCACTAACTACACCAGCCACGACCCGCTTTCAGACAAACAGTGGGAAATGATTGCCGGCAACTTTGATCTGGTTACAACCGGTGCCTATCCGATTACCAATCAGGTCGAAGGGTTTAACCCAATCGATTGCGTAGGTACGACTACTGGCGAGTTCATCACGAACGAGAACATCCCCAATAAGATTGGAAAGTGCTACATCGACAAGATGCGGACCAAACTGGAAGATGCGCGTAACAGACTCATCCAGGCTGGCAATGCAAACGTTCGGGATACGAAGATTCTGGCGCTGACACAGGGTTATTTGCCGTGTACCAGCGGCAGCAATCCGGAGGCCTGTTTTGCAGACCCCAGGAACGTCAAGAACATCAAGCTGAGCCCCTATGCTGTAGAAGAAGACATCCGCAGAATGGCGCGCTTCAATACGCAGATGTACAAGTATGTCAATCAGGATGCTTCCGGCAAACTGGTTGGGTTGGCTAACTTCGTCTACCAGGTAGCCAAACCTAACCCGGATATGACCGATGCTTCGCGCATGCTGTCGACGCGGGAGATAGACCTGTTCCTGGAGAAAGCTGGCATCAATGCCAATTCCACGCAACGCCCAACCGATTTCTTCAACGCGATGGGGCAATGTGCGAAAGATGGCAATAAAGCAGGTTACATGGATTGGAGCGGCAAATTCTCGTGCCACAACACGAGTAGCATGATGAAACGCCGCTAAGCAGCGCATTTAGCATCAAAAAGGAGAGGCCTGTTGGCCTCTTCTTTTTTTTACCGACCGGCATGCCCTATGCTTTCAGAACCCGCTCACGATCTGGCTTCGCCGCGGTGATCGGGGCTCACGGCCTGCTGACAGCCACTCGCGACAGGTCTTGAACAGACTCTCAGAACCCGCAGTCAGACAAAAAACTAAGGAGGAACAAGCCATGGCACGACTTGCAGGGAAGGTAGCGTTCATCACCGGCGCAGGCAGCGGCATAGGTAAGGAAATTGCCTTGGCGTTTGCCCGGGAAGGTGCAAAGGTCGTTGTTGCCGACCTGAACAAAGAAGCCGCAGATGCGACTGCCGCCGAGATTGAAAAAACCGGTGTCAAAGCCATCGGCGTAAAAGTGGACGTGACCAGCGAAGCCCAGGTGGATGCCGCCGTTCAAACCGCCGTCTCGGCGATGGGCAATATCGATATTCTCATTAGCAACGCCGGCATCCAGATCGTCCACCCCATCCAAGAATTCAGCTTTGACGACTGGAAGAAGATGCTGGCCATCCACCTTGATGGCGCCTTCCTTACCACCCGTGCTTGTGTGAAGCAGATGATTGCCAGCAAAAAAGGCGGCAGCATCATCTACATGGGTTCGGTGCATTCCAAAGAAGCATCGCTGCTCAAAGCCCCCTATGTCACCGCAAAGCACGGGCTGATCGGCCTTGCCAAGACCGTGGCCAAGGAAGGCGCTGCGCATAACATCCGCGCCAATGTCATCTGCCCGGGCTTTGTGCGTACGCCACTGGTGGACAAGCAGATTCCGGAGCAGGCGAAAACTCTGGGTATGAGCGAAGAGGACGTCATCAAACGCGTGATGCTGAAGGAAACCGTGGATGGGGAATTCACGACCACGGAAGACGTTGCTGAAGTGGCGTTGATGTTCGCCTCATTCCCCACCAATGCGCTTACCGGCCAGTCGCTGGTGGTAAGCCATGGATGGTGTATGCAGTAAGAGTCTGCTGCGCGTCAGCAATACGGCGTTAAAAACACCCTCGGAATGCGCATTTACCACGCGTAAACTCCGCTTCCTCGGGTGTTTTCGCCTTGTCTTGCTATAGCTCGCAGGACTTTAAATAGGTTCTTTGAGCGTGCTTACGATCTTACTGCGCAGCTGTGATCAAGGCTTATGTGCTGCTCGAAAGCCCCCACAAGGCGGACACCGAACTGCTACGGTGCTATCGCACCAAGAAGTTCACTGCCTCATTTACCCGAGTACATTCCGGTTTCTGCGCTGCTCTACGCCCTACTGACTGCTGCTCGGAACAGATCGTTAACAGGTTCCAAGCTGTCCCTCGCCTCATAAAATCCGGCCAATCAGAATCGAAGTGCCTCGGATATGAAATTGGTTACTGGTCAGCTGCACCAAGGTCTGGCCGTTTTCCAACTCATAACGCACGCCAGCCTTCCTCTTGCGTATTACATCGCCAATCGGGGCGAAGCTGATTGTCGTGGTGATTTCAATCACCGTATAGCAATTGCCACACGCATCCCTGGCCGTAAACCGGTCGGTTACTTCATCTTCCACTTTGGTCTCTCCTTGCGGTTGACTTTTGTAAAGTTCAAGTAAGGTAAGACCTATATGGGACCAAGTACGGCGTGAAAAAAGAGGGGTTGGTATTTTTTCTGTAAATGGAGAAATTTGGACTGCCGGGGCTTGTTAATCAGGCGAAATACCCCAGAAACACTACATTCAAGACCGACACTTAAGCTTCAGAAGCACCCATCGTATAGCAGCTGCTCTGCAGACTTTGCAGACCATCACCTACAACTCGCGGCTCCAATGCCGATGCTGTGCAATCGCAGCGATGAATGCTTCTGCCACGGCACTCGTCGCAGCACCACGTTCCAGTATTACGCCCTCCGCGGCTCCGCCCACCGTACCCTTAATAGCGGGGCATGCTGTCTCGATCAGCACACAGCCATCCCCCGTGGCGACGAGGGTCTTACAATGCCTGTATGCCTCCAGCAGGAAGTACTGCGCCTCGGGTTCCTTCAGCAGCGCTGCCAAACTATCGGCGCCGCCAGGAACGTAAACCGCATCGAACAACGCGGAACTGCTGCTCAAAAAGCTTTGGTCAACATCGATCTTCCTACCAAGACTCCCTATCAGCGATCCACCACGCGGTGCAAGCACCTTGCTGCGCGCACCTGCAGCAGCCAATGCTTGCTGGACCAAATCGAGCGCCACCTCGTCCACACCATCCGCCGCCAATATCGCAACTTGGCGTGTCTTGATACCGCTGGCGGCAGGCTGATTCGCCATACTCAGCGCAGGTGATGGCTCAATAGCAAGATTGACAAGATGAGGCTGGAAATCTGCCGGGTCGGCGTCCGCCGGTACACTCAAATTCAACGGCAGTGGCATATGGGTAGGCACCCCGATACCGAGCCCAACCGCCACCCTTGCTGCGAGCGCCTTATCGACCTGAGCCAACATACCCAGCATGCGTTCACGCACACTGGCAACGGTGAGTTTGCCGAGCTCGAACTGCAACGCTTTGACGATGTGTCGCTGTTCCCAGTCTGCCTGGCTGTGAAAAAACATGGCTGCCTGGCTGAAGTGGTCGAAGAATTTTTCGCTTTTCCCTCGTACCTTCTGAGCGAGGATCGGCTCTGCCTGCGTAACGAACCCACCCGCCTCTCTTCCAGCCTGCATGGGGCATCCACCACCCAACGTATTGGGGGAGTAGCTGACGCGCCCTTTGTTAATGCCCTGGCGCATGTAGCCATCCCGCTGGAGGTTGTGCAGCGGCGCGATTGGACGATTAATGGGGATCTCGTGGGAATTGGGACCACCCAGGCGGATCAACTGGGTATCGGTATAGGAGAACAAGCGGCCCTGAAGTAGCGGGTCGTTTGTAAGGTCTATCCCCGGTACGACATTGCCGACGTGGTAGGCAACCTGTTCGGTTTCAGCAAAGAAGTTATCGGGGTTACGATCCAGCACCATCTTGCCGATACGTTGTACCGGCACCAGCTCTTCGGGAATCAGCTTGGTCGGGTCGAGCAAATCGAAGTCGAATTGCTGTTCGTCTTCCGGCTCAACAACCTGTACACCAAGCTCCCATTCGGGGAAATCGCCCGCTTCAATCGCCTCCCATAGATCTCGCCGGTGAAAGTCTGGGTCTTGTCCCGACAATGTCTGTGCTTCATTCCAACCTACCGAGTACACACCTTGCAAGGGCTTCCAATGGAATTTCACAAAGCGTGAGCGGCCTTCGCTGTTGACGAACCGGAAGGTATGCACACCAAAGCCTTCCATCATCCGCAGCGAGCGCGGCAAAGCCCGGTCGGACATCACCCACATGATCATGTGCATGGATTCAGGCATCAGCGAAATAAAGTCCCAAAACGTATCGTGGGCCGATGCAGCCTGAGGAATCTCGTTATGCGGCTCGGGTTTCACTGCATGGATCAGGTCAGGAAACTTGATCGCGTCCTGGATGAAAAACACCGGCATATTGTTGCCGACCAAGTCGTAATTACCTTCCTGCGTGTAGAACTTCACTGCGAAACCCCGTACATCACGCGCCATGTCGGACGAACCACGCGAGCCAGCTACCGTCGAAAAGCGCGTAAACACTGGCGTTTTCACAGCTGGGTCCTGCAAGAACGCCGCACTGGTCAAGTGTGCCTGGGATTCGTACACCTGAAAGTAACCATGTGCTGCTGCGCCACGGGCATGGACCACACGTTCTGGTATGCGTTCGTGATCGAAATGGGTGATTTTCTCCCGCAGGATGAAGTCTTCCAGCAACGTGGGACCACGATCTCCAGCCTTGAGCGAATGCTGGTCGTCGTTGATTCGCACACCCTGGTCAGTTGTCAGCAAGGTATCGGTCGCCACTTCGCGGAATGAGGCCAAGTCGGCGTCCTTGGCGTCGCCATCTAGGTTGTTCTTGCTCATTATTGCCGCCCTCGACAAGGCAGGCGTGTGCCTGCAAGTTGGTACGGAGACCTGCTCCTGGGCAGGTAAGAAGGGTTGAAGGCAACGTATGTCGTCCAGACGTTAACCCCCATATTTAACTGAGGCAAACGTCATACCTGGCCAACAGACAGCGCCGAATACAAGCCAACTCTCACCATGTACTTCAGGACGAGGATGTACAGCAATGGCACAGGACACCTTCGTTCCCAGAACTTGCGGCACCAGATTTGCTAAGAACCTGTTCAAAGTCTCCGCAGAAGAAGAGTCAGAAAGGCAAACTGAATGAATTGCAAGCTGGTGTCGAGCTTGCGTTCACAGTTCTTCCACAATCGACGGCACTTCTCCAACCACGCAAAAGAA
>NZ_JBQXDJ010000067.1:0-19488 GCF_052601015.1 Chitinimonas violaceus
CTTTTACAACCGCCAGCGGCGCGATTCTCGGCTAGGCAATTTGGCACCGGCGGTGTTTGCAGAGAAATTCAGCAGGCAATTGGTCTGCATTTGAAGTGGGTGTGTCTACGGTTGTCAGGACAGGTCACCTTGGATTTGGGAAGACTTTAGACTGGTTTTAAGAGTCCGTTCACAGTCTCACGAGTTAAAGTGAGGCTTCGGTGTTTGTGTTCTCTGAGGTATGATCTTTCGTAACACTTGCCGTATGTCGGTGATCTGGCAATGGAAGTGAGTTCAAACAGCTCGTCCTACTTTCTCGTCGTCGTCTTGCTGTAGCCACAAGCTGTGGATTATCTTGGTTGAACTTGACTTGGTACTCGGTATCTGATGTATAGGTGACGTCACGCTACGTGAGTAGCTTTTATGTGGCAGTTATTAATGTAAATAGAGTTAAACGTAACACGAGCGTGTGCTCAAGTTTGATCAGGAAAATAACTATTTGAAATACGGAATAAATGAGTATTTAATAAGAAGTAGTGCCATCCTGGCCACTGTATAAGTTTGGTAGGTTTGCCGCTGTGTCTTTGATGGACTGTGTTGGTCCATAAAGTGGGTAAAGTGTTCGATACCCATGAGAGAGTAGAGCGCTAAAGCCTGAAAAAGTAGTTGTACCTAGAGCTATTTCAGTGTTGGTGCAACTTAAAAGTTTTTGTTTTTACGGCTGTTTCGTCCAAAGAGAGTATGAAGACACGTCCCAATCGTTCTCAAGACGCTGCCCAGTCGCGTGCTGCGCTTGAAGCTCTATTCAGTAATTCCAGTAGCAATGCTCCCAGCCTTGCCAATCCGCCATCGCTGGAAGGTGAGGTCTTGGTCGCGAAAAAGGCTGCCGATGCGCATGCAGTTTCTTCCCGAATCGATTTGTTGCGCCGCAAGCGGGAAGCGATGCAGGCAATTCAGGAGGCTGCGAGTAACTCAGGTTTTTCGTTGGAAGAGCTGCGTGAAGTTGCTGATCAAGTCGACAATCAACATTAGGGTTCCTATTTAATCTTGTCATTTTTGTATGTATGCACGCTTGCATACAGTTGGTACTTGCTTCTTACCTCTCCTACCACTGCTTTTTGTTGTGGTATCAAATCCCAAAACGTTACTGAACCTTGGCCGAAGATCTGTTAGCGAGAATGAGGGTTCTCGTTCCTCCTGATTGGAAGGTTTGTGATAGTCGCGCTCTTGAAATAGGGCGGGGTCGCCCATATCATTAGCACTCGTTAGCAGCGAGTGCTAACAGCGATTATCGAAGTGATGATTTTTGCCTGTTACGGCATTCCAAAAAATCCCATCAGGAGCAAAGCATGAAGATTCGTCCCCTGCACGATCGCGTTGTCATCAAGCGCGTCGAAGCCGAAGAGAAAACTGCCTCAGGCATCGTCTTGCCAGGTAATGCGGCGGAAAAGCCCGACATGGGTGAAGTCGTGTCTGTCGGCACCGGCAAGATCCTGGAAAATGGTTCTGTACGTGCTTTGCAAGTCAAAGCTGGTGACAAGGTTATCTTCGGCAAGTACAGCGGCCAAACCGTTAAGGTTGATGGTAATGAACTGCTGGTGATGCGCGAAGAAGACATCATGGGCGTTGTTGAAGGCTAATTAGCCCCCACCCTATCGCATCCCCAAACTTATCCGGAGATTAAGAACATGGCTGCAAAAGAAGTGAAATTTGGCGACAGCGCTCGCGCAAAAATGGTTGTCGGTGTCAATATTCTGGCTGATGCCGTAAAAGTAACTTTGGGTCCTAAGGGTCGCAACGTGGTTCTGGAGCGTTCCTTTGGTGCGCCCACCATTACCAAGGACGGCGTTTCTGTAGCCAAGGAAATCGAGCTGAAGGATAAGTTCGAGAATATGGGCGCCCAGATGGTCAAGGAAGTGGCTTCCAAGACTTCGGATATCGCTGGTGATGGTACAACTACTGCTACTGTACTGGCTCAGGCTATTGTGCACGAAGGCATGAAGTTTGTTGCCGCTGGCATGAATCCGATGGATTTGAAACGCGGTATTGATAAGGCAGTTACGTCTTTGGTCGCCGAATTGAAGACAATCTCCAAGCCTTGTACTACTTCCAAGGAAATCGCCCAGGTTGGTTCGATCTCGGCTAACTCTGATACCAGCATCGGCGACATCATTGCCACTGCAATGGATAAAGTAGGCAAGGAAGGCGTGATTACTGTCGAAGATGGTTCCAGCCTGGAAAACTCACTCGACACCGTCGAAGGTATGCAGTTTGACCGTGGTTACCTGAGCCCATACTTCATCAACAATCCAGAAAAGCAAATTGCTTCCTTGGATAACCCGTTTGTTCTCCTATTCGACAAGAAAATCAGCAATATTCGTGACTTGTTGCCTGTATTGGAGCAAGTCGCCAAGGCAGGCCGTCCACTGCTGATTATTGCGGAAGATGTTGAAGGCGAAGCCCTTGCAACGCTGGTGGTCAATAATATCCGCGGTATTCTGAAGACGGTTGCTGTTAAGGCTCCTGGTTTTGGCGACCGTCGCAAGGCCATGCTTGAAGATATCGCTATCTTGACTGGCGGTACTGTGATTGCCGAGGAAGTTGGTCTGACCCTGGAAAAAGCGACCTTGGCAGATTTGGGTCAAGCCAAGCGTGTTGAAATCGGCAAGGAAAACACCACCATTATTGATGGTGCTGGCCAGGCTGATGCAATCCAGGCTCGTGTGGGCATGCTCAATAAGCAAGTTGAAGAGTCGACCAGCGACTACGACCGTGAAAAGCTGCAAGAGCGCAAGGCTAAGTTGGCCGGCGGTGTCGCAGTGATCAAGGTTGGTGCAGCTACCGAAGTTGAAATGAAGGAAAAGAAGGCCCGTGTAGAAGATGCATTGCATGCTACCCGTGCGGCTGTTGAAGAAGGCATTGTGGCTGGTGGTGGTGTTGCCCTGTTACGTGCACGTGCATCTATCACTGACCTGAAAGGCGCAAATGCTGATCAGGACGCGGGTATCAAGATCGTCTTGCGTGCTATCGAAGCGCCTTTGCGCCAGATTGTTCAGAACGCGGGTGATGAGCCAAGCGTTGTGGTTGCCAAGGTATTGGAAGGTAAGGGTAACTTTGGCTATAACGCTGGTACCAGCGAGTATGGCGATATGGTCGAAATGGGTGTGCTGGACCCAACCAAGGTTACCCGTTCGGCACTGCAACACGCTGCTTCAGTTGCATCCTTGATGTTGACGACCGATTGTATGGTCGCTGAATTGCCGAAGGAAGATAGTCCTGCAATGGGCGGTGGTATGGGTGGTATGGGCGGCATGGGTGGCATGGATATGTAATCCAGCCAGCTTTTGCTGCGTAAACAGAAAGCCCCGCTTAAGCGGGGCTTTCTGTTATGGCGAATAAATAATGCCGTTGGTATATCTTATTGCTACGCTTGTCAGGCAGAATGGGCACTTTAGCATTCCCTTGATATGGTTCACACATAGTAATTGCGCGGTGTAGGAGGCTGTATGTCTTTGATGCCGGCAGCATGCGATCAATCATTCATTGGCCCTGAAGCAATGATGGCTTGGCCAGCCCCTGTTAGGAGATGAAGATGCAAGTGCAGTTTTGTAAGAAGGATATCGTTAAATGGGTAAGTGCTGCTCTTGCTGCGAGCCCAATGTTCGTTAGTGCGGCAGAACCGTATCCTTCGTTGCCACCATCTTTATCGACGGGAGTTAAGCCCAACATTCTATTATACTTGGATGATTCGGGAAGTATGGGCTGGCCGGTTAATGAACGCGCTGCAGAAAGTCCAACAAACCCAATAAGAATGCCTTTGGCAAAAAAAGTGATAACAAATTTATTGAGTAAAAAGGAGAATCGCGAACTAAATTGGGGTTTACATACATTTGATTACTATCGGGGGAATCACTTAAGAACGCCAATTAAGGATCGTACAGATAAAGCAGCTTTTGATGAGTTGGTTAATCAGGTGAATGCTGTAAGGCCTGATGCTGGTACGCCGCTAGCCTCAACGGCATATCAGACCACCCTGTATTGGAGAGGTATGGGGAGCTATGTAGGCCAATCGCCTATTAAATATCGGTGTCAGAAAAACTTCCAAATTATCATTACGGATGGCGATCCAAGTGGTGATACAAATCTTAGTGCAGCGATGGCTGACCCTGCGTTAAGAAGTTATGGAATTGCTGTTCCGTCCGATGGGGTTGGAAAAGTGCAGAATAATTTGAAACGAATATCACAGTTTATGTTCGAGCAAGATATGCGTCCATCAGGGACGGATATGGATGGTGTTGATTTCAATGATGCGCAATTTCCAAAACAGAATGTAAGTACATATACGGTAGGTTTTGCTCTTGATACCCAAATGCTTAAAGATGTAGCTGCTGCATCTGGTGGTAAATATTACACGGCAAATAATGAAAAAGAACTAACAGACTCGTTGACTAATGCACTTGCTAGCATTCTGTCACAACGATCGAATGCAGGAGGTATTGCTGTTGCTTCTAGCGTCAAGTCAGCAAACAATTTTGCATATCAACCGCTCTTTAATCCAGATGGTTGGTATGGTGAATTGAGTCGATATAAAATTACCGATGGAAAGATTGATACTAGCAGCAAACTAGATGCTGGTTTGGTATTAACTAATCGAGGCCCTGATAGCAGGGTAATTTTGTCTGCCAAGCTAGATAAAGCTACAGTGCCATTTGCTTTTAATGATGCAGCCGGGTTGGCTGCCATGTCAGATAAGCAAAAAGAGCTATTGGGTGGTAATACTGCAGAGCAGCAGAAGATTATTCGGTATATAAGAGGTGCTAAAGATAAAGACTTGCGTGAACGTAAGAGCTTGCTTGGTGATTTTATTGATACGCAACCTGCATTTATTGGAGCGCCAAGCTCTTTCTCTACCGAATCTACATTTAATTCATTCAAATCTGCTCAGAAAAGCCGAAATATGGTCTTTATTGGTGCAAATGACGGAATGATGCACGGATTTAATGCAGAAACGATGAGTGAAATTGGCGCCTATATTCCATCAATGGTTTATCGTAATCTTAAGGTGCTCTCTAACCCAAAATATGGGATTGCGGGCGGATTGGATGCACCTCATGTCTATCATGTGAGTGGCGCGGTGGCGACTGCTGACGTCAAGGCAAGTTCTGGTTGGAAGACTTATTTAGTTAGTGGTTTGGGACAGGGAGGACAGGGTTATTTTGCTTTGGATGTGACTAGCGAGAAGAACTTTGATAATAGTTCACCAAAGGAAGCCGTTAAATGGGAGTTGAATGACCAGAATGAACCACAAATAGGCTATACCTTTGCAAAGCCAGTTATTTGGGGAGTACGTGATGGTGGTAAAATTAGGCCCGCTGTTGTTCTAACCAATGGCTATGAGAATGACTTTGATGATGGCCAAAGTGGTGGTAATAAAGTGGCAAAAATTGGTGTGTTATACATTGTTGATATAGAGACAGGTACTCTAATTAAAAAGATTGAAGTTAAAGATAGTAAAGGTTTATCTGCGCCTCATGGGGTTGATGATCTTGCCGATGGTGTACTTGATTATGTATATGCGGGTGATCAAGAAGGTAACATGTGGCGCTTTGATCTAACAGATAGTGACCCCAAGAACTTTACTGTAGCAGAAAAACCAATATTTAAAGCTCCTGGTAATCAACCTATTATTCAGAAGCCGGTTGTTATGGAGGTTCATGGAGAAAAATCTGCAGGTGGTGAAACGTACCGTGGCAATCTTGTCATGTTTGGTACAGGTAAATTGCTGACAACAGAAGATCGAAATTCAACCTCAGGGCAAGCACTTTATGGCATTCTTGATGTAATGGATAAGACACCTAAGACAGTACAAATGTCAGATCTCGTAGAACAAAAGGTTCTGCCTACAACTGCTACGGAAAAGAAGGGGAATTTCCGTGTGGTAACGGATAATAAAGTTGAGTTAAAAGTTGAGCAGAAAAACGATGGTTCTACAAAAAAAGGATGGTATCTGAATCTGCCAACGTCAACTGAACGGCAAACCGCTACACCTCAAATTCTTGGGGATAAGGTGATATTTGGTACAGGTGTAATGACGAGTACAAAAGTTTGTACCCCTGGCGGTGCGGGGTGGATGATGGTACTCGACCCATTTACTGGTTCAACGCCTAGAAGCCCTAAAAACAACAAGAAGTATTCTTTTATCGATATAAATGGCGACAAAAAGGTAAATGGGGGTGACAAGGTCAAAGTTGGGACCATGGAGGAGTATGTTGCTGGTATGGAATTGCCGGGAATACCCTCAGAGATGACCCTTGTAAGTGAAACTGATCCATTTAATGGATGGATTAGAGATACTACAAAAGGCAAGGATGAACCTCAGTTAGGTGATAGTGTTGGTTTTCAAGGTGTAAACAGCTCGGGTGTTTCTTTGGTGAGTTCTAAAGCGCCATTATCGGAGAATAAAGCAATGCCTCCGGGAGCCAAAGATTGTAAGGGTAAGATTTATATACCAACAAAGGGAAAAGAAGGCGTGGTAGATGCAGAGCTGGAGTGCCCAAATCTCGGCGTTAGAGTTGAACGCACAACATGGCGGGAGTTGGTTCAATGATTAGGCATATGATGCCGAATATGCGGAAGCAGCTTGGTATGTCAATGATAGAATTAGTTATTGCAATGGCTATTATTGGGCTGCTCGCAGCCATTGCAGTGCCTAATATCATGGAGTTTGTAAAGACTTCGCGCGTTTCCAGTCAAACAGATGTGCTGGTGAATACTTTTGCAACGGCGCGACTGAAAGCGATTTCCGATCGGAAAGTCATATCAGTATGTGCGACAGCTGATCCAAACACAGACACTTGTTCTGCATCAACTGCAGATTGGTCTAAAGGTTGGCTAGTAATGGATGGCACAAGTGTTATATCTCGTTTTAAAGCAAATGAAAGTAGTGTCGAGATATCATTTGATAGTGATGGCTTTGCGAAAGTTGATTTTTCAAAGTCACTGGGTAGTGCAGCTAAAGCCGGAGGGGGGGTATTAGGTGCATTCAAATTTTGTGGCAAAGGCTTAAAGCATAAAGAACAGTATGTAACACTTGCCCCATCTGGCAGAGCAGCGAAGAGTGTGTCCCCCAATAAAAATTGTAGTTAAATCTAGAGGTATTGGAGCAATGATGAGACCTCCTGGGAATCAGAAGGGTATATCGCTTATCGAGATGATGATTTCTTTGGCTATTCTGGCTATTGGTCTATTGGCTCTTGCGGGTACACAGTCTCGTGCTTTGATGATGAATCAGAGTGCGTACTTTAGAAGTGTAGCTGCAGATTTGGCTGCGGATTTATCAGATAGGATTAGAGCGAATAGAACACCCTATTTGGTTAGTGATGATCTAAGTATCCCGCCAATTAAGCCGCCATTATTTGATGACGCAACATGCCCTCATACTGGTGGGAGTATTACTTGTACTCAACCTGCTGGTCGTATTAGTTATAGAGAGGCATCTGAGATAACAGAATGGAAAAACTTGCTAAAGAAGGCATTACCTGGTGGGGACTATAAGATTACTGCAAAAACTTTGGATGCGAGTGCTGAGAAATTAGGCTTGAAGGCTTACGAGGTAGAAATTAGCTGGCAAGATGATCGTTCTGGAGCTAGCAGCGATCCAATTGGGAAATATACAACGACGATAGAATGATGATGACTACTCGACCATTAGGTTTTACGCTACTCGAGCTGCTAGTATCGATGGCTATTGCTTCTGTTGCGATGCTGGGCGTATCAAAACTGTATATTAATGCCCAGCAAACCAGTCGCGTTCAAGTATCGCAGAGCCGCCTTACGGAAGATGGGCGATACGCTATTTCGATGTTAAAAAGGGTTGTGACGCAAGCTGGCTATCATAGCCCCACTGATCCTGCGTACGACCCTCGATTTACTGCGGCAGATGCAAAAAAGATGACCTTTGTCTTTAAGTCAGATGGTAGCAATATGATTGATTGCTCCGGTGCAGTCCATTCTGCAGCAAATATAGATGTCACGATGACTATTTCTGGAACTACACCTTCTGGAACTACACCTATGAAGCTGAATTGTGCATCGACGGGCGGTGTCTCGGGTGCTAACTGGTTGGATGGGCAGTCTAGTTCTGTAGTGGAAGACTTGCAATTTAGCTATGGAATCGATAATGGCCCACCTCCGGCTCCTACTAAAGTAGAAGATGTCTTTTTATGCAAGTTGCTGCCTGACGCGCGCGATTGTGTTGCAGATACATATGTATCTGCCCCTACTGTAGCTCAACAGAAAGATATTGTATCTGTGCGAGTATGTTTGTTGCTAAGAAGCTTTTTGGCACAAAATCAGGACTTGGATATTGCTGTTCCGGAGACTAAATGTGATGGCTCAGCGCTTACTAATCCAGATTATAAGAAATACTTTTATAGGAAATTCACTACAACCGTAGTGTTACGGAATTCTTAGGTTGATTAAAATGACACGAGCTTACGGCAAGCAAAGTGGTTTTGTGCTTATTGTTGCGCTGGGTTTTTTGGCGGTTATGACAGTTTTGGTTCTGACTACAATGGTAGGCACGATCCAAAGTGAAAAAATGTCAGGTAGTCATATGCAGCGTAATCGTGCTTTTCAGGCTGCAGAAAGGGCGCTGAGGCAGGGGGAAGTTATTTTACGCACCAGTGGGGATAAATGTGTAAGTGCGCCTTTTTGTGTTGGTGGTACTGCTGATTTTCCTAATGGTAGTGGAGTTGGTGCTGAGATGGATGATCCACTAACAGCATTTCCCTTAACTGATGTCGCAGTGAAGAAGTGGGATATCGCTACTGGTACTAAGGAAGAGACAAGCTATAAATTGTTAATTAACCATTTGAAGAAGCCACCAGCAGGCTCCAAGAAAGACTGTACGCCATATAGTATTATGGGGCACGGCTTGGGGGCAGGTTCTTCCGCGGAAGTAGTGCTTCAAATGGTGGTTGTCTTATGCCCTCAATCATAGGAATACAGGAAATGGAAGTGAGTCGCCGTCAATCTTCGTCAGGCTTTACGTTAATCGAGCTGATGATTGTTGTTGCAATTATTGGTGTGTTAGCCGCAATTGCTATACCACAATATTCAAACTATATAGCGAGATCTCGTAAGGTAGCTGCTCAGGCAGATCTAATGAAATACGCTCAGGCTTTGGAGCGCTACTACACAACGAATCAAACTTATCAGAAAGCAGGTGGATGCCCCCCGGAGGCGAAAAACGGCATAGATAATACGAAATATTATACTTACTCAGCCACGTGTAATTCTGCCGACTTCAAGGTCAAAGCAACTCCCATTGATCCAAATTCTAAGTTGGTGGAGCAAACTTTGGACCACACTGGAAAGAAGGAAAATTGGGACAAGTAGTTGTTATGCTTCTGAAAGTGAACTTTTTTTGAAGGGATTCCCCCTGGAAAATTGCCTACACAGGTTGATGGCTGTGATTGGCTAGCTCTTTTGGCCATAAAAATTAAGCTGAAGAAGCCCTTGTTGATTTTGTGGCTTGTATTAAGTACGTTTTGTTGAGCTCAGGCTGAGAGAGTAATGGCCATTGCCTCTCTATGTGCCGTGAAACAGTTGAACACTTTAAGTTCCCTCTACTAAATTTTATGAATCTCTTGTTCGGTTCTTTGCTGAAAGTCCAAAGTTAGACTAATGTTTTTGTTAACTAGCAGCTCCCGCGGTATGCGGTGGCTTTGGGACTCAAAGACTTTTCTTGCAAGGGCGTTGCAAATGGAACAAAGATGACGTTAAATGACAATGGAGTGATGGCCTGAGTTGGCGACATCATCTGTTTAATTTTGCTGTGATATTTGCAGAGAATAAGGAACGAATTGTGGCGAGCATTGCACACCAATTTGCTGGGGGGCACCGTTGCTGGCAGTGGTTAACTGCAGCAGCGGTTTCACTTTTAGTTGTTGCTTGTGGTGGGCCGGGGGGGCAGACTACGACCACCCCCCCCCCGACGACGGATAAAGTACCAGCGAAGCTGGTAGTCACTGCCTCTACTAGAACGATTAAAACCGATGGAAGTGATTCGGCTACTATTACTGTGACTGCGCTTGATTCGGGTAACCGAGTTATAGCGGGAATCCCTATAGATGTTTCGGCACCTTTAGGTTCAATTAATATTGTCGATGCAGTGACAAAGACTGATGGTACTGTAAGTGGGACGTTTAAAGCTGGTGCTGATAGAAGTAATCGTACCGAGACAATTATAGCTACGGCGTCGGGAATTTCAGGGCAAATTCCGATTGTGGTTTCAGGTACCAAAATCAAGCTTGTTCCCACGACGACAAGTGTGTCTGCGCCGAATGGCACTTCTACCGTGACCGTGAGTTTGGTGGACAGCGCTGATCAAAGTATTTCCGACCAGGATGTAGCGCTTAGCTTTTCGGGAACAGGGGCCATTCAATTATCTAAAACGGTGGTAAGAAGTGGCGATACTGTTACAGTGACAGGAGCCACCACTGGCGCAGTTAAGTTACAAGCCTCTGCCTTAAATGCTACTCAGACAGTGGATTTTACGATTACAGGTGGGAATGCATTTGGCTTTGTGACGCCAGCTAGCTCGCCATTAGCTCTAGTTACAGGTACATCGACCAATATTGTTGTTAATGCACCAGGTGTTGCAAATGTTCGATTGACTACGACGTTGGGAGCTTTTGGAAATTCAGTTCCGCCGGTGTCAACAATAGTCGTTCCTGTCTCAGGTGGTCAGGCAACGACAACATTTAGTTCCAGCTCGGCCGGTACTGCAACAATTAGTGCCCTAGATCCAGCTACGCCTGCAACTACTGCGAATACGGTATTTGCAATTACGCCTCCCGTATCTGCAGCAGCAAAGATTATCGTACAGGCTTCACCATCTACTATTGGGATCAGTAGTGGCACGGATTTTAAGTCGCTAACTGTTACGGCTACTGTTTTGAATAGTTCGGGCCAGCCGATTGCTAATGTACCAGTTGCATTTACTATTAAGAACCCAGTTGGTGGTGGTGAGTCTCTTGCGCCAGCTATTGCTTATACCGTGGCTACAGCTGGGCAAGGGCTAGGTATTGGGCAAGCAAATACAACCTTTACTTCGGGCTCTGTTGTTTCTCCTGTGGGAGCGAATGGCATAAATGTCGTGGCGACAGTGGTTGGCACGAACCCAGCTATTACCGCTGAAGCGCCTGTGCTAATTGGGGGGCAAGCTGGGTCGATAACGATTGGAAGTTCGTCCGAAATAAAATCAAGTAGTGACAATACTTCATATATATTGCCAATGTCAGTTCAAGTTACAGACAGTGGTGGCAATCCGGTTAGCAATGCAGATGTGACTATAACTGTAGCACCATATGCGTTCTCGACCGGTAGAGGTTGTAGGATTGGGAAGACATATGTTGCAGAGGACCTCATAGGCAATTGGAATATCGATACAGGTTTGAATATCCCACAGACCGCTATTGGAAATGGTTTATTGGATACAGGGGAGGATGGTGCAAGAGTTGAAATAAACAACGATAGCTTAAGTCGAGGCGCTGGGGTCTTATGCTATGACGGTACGGTACGAGATGCGAATGGAAATTCACCGGCTTATACGTGTCCCAATCCTCCTACAGTGGCTGTAGCTCCGAATTCAATATTGGAGCCACCAAAGGCAACAGCAGGCGCTGTACCATCCAAAGTGGTTACTGGTGCAAATGGAATCGCCGGTTTTAATTTTGATTATCTAAAGGCAAATGCACTATGGACGGTTGTCAAGGTAGTTGCTACTACAAAGGTTTCAACGACTGAAGCGTCCACTGCCGTAATCTTTAGATTGGGAGCGTCGGTTGCTGACTATAGTCCTCCAAGTACTTGTTTTATAACGGACTCACCTTATAAGCAGTAAGAGACTTAAATCCTTCGTTTGGGTCTACAACAACCGCTTACTGGTAAAAAGTAAGCGGTTTTTGCATCTAGTCGTGTCTTCATCACACTTGTGGATGCGCTCTATGAATCCCCTCGTCCAAGCGATTCAAGGCAGACAAATAGGCTTTTGCTGATGCGACAATAATATCTGTGTCGGCACCCTGGCCATTAACGACTCTATCTTCCTTGGCGAGTCGTACGGTGACTTCGCCTTGGCTGTCTGTACCACTAGTGATAGCGTTTACAGAATAAAGAAGTAGCTTAGTTTCGCTGCAGGCTAGGGTCTCGATGGCCTTGAATGTGGCATCCACTGGGCCTGCACCTAGTGCCTCCACGTGTTTTTCGTCGCCGCTATCATTTAGAACCAAGTGGGCAGAAGGTTGTTCTCCTGTTTCAGATATGACTTTCAGCGAAATGAGCTTGTATCGCTCTATGTAGAGATTGGACTCATCGCCTATCAATGAGTACAGATCCTCATCGAAAATCTCCCGCTTCTTATCGGCCAGTTCTTTGAAGCGTGCAAAAGCGGCGTTCAGGGCTTCTTCACTATCTGGTAATACGCCCAGTTCCTGTAGCCGTGATCGGAAAGCATTGCGGCCGGAAAGCTTGCCTAGTGTTAGTTTGTTCTGTGCCCAGCCTACAGACTCGGCAGACATGATTTCGTAGGTTTCTCTGTGCTTTAACACGCCGTCTTGATGAATACCGGATTCGTGCGCAAAAGCATTCGCCCCTACTACAGCCTTATTCGGCTGTACTGGATAGCCCGTAATGGAGGAAACCAGTTTAGAGGCCGGTACGATCTGTGTTGTGTCTATACGCGTGGTCAAGTCGAAGATGTCTTTGCGAGTGCGTACCGCCATGACGATTTCTTCCAGAGCGGCGTTGCCCGCTCTTTCGCCTAGGCCATTGATTGTGCATTCGACTTGGCGAGCTCCTCCCAGTACCGCTGCCAATGAATTGGACACGGCCATACCCAGGTCATTGTGGCAATGAGCAGACCAGATGACTTTGTCCGAATTCGGAGTGCCTTCGATCAGTTTGCGGAAGAAGTCTGTCGTAAGGTGAGGGACTGCATAGCCTACGGTATCGGGGACGTTGATTGTTTTTGCACCGGCTTGAATAACCGCATCAAAAATCCGGCATAGAAACTCTGGCTCAGAGCGTAATGCATCTTCTGCCGAGAATTCGACATCATCAGTGTATTCCCGTGCGAGTTTGACGGCGGCTACGGCAGCTTCCACAACTTGGTCTGGCTGCATGCGCAGCTTTTTCTCCATGTGTATTGGGCTGGTAGCGATAAAGGTGTGGATTCGGCCATGCGTTGCGGGTTTGATGGCATTACCTGCGGCACGGATATCGCGCTCATTCGCACGGGCGAGGGAACAGACGGTGGAGTCTTTGATGACTTCTGCAATGGCCTGAATTGACTCGGCGTCACCTGGACTCGCTGCAGCAAAGCCTGCCTCAATAATGTCGACCCCAAGCTTTTCCAATTGCTTGGCGATGCGTATTTTCTCATCGCGCGTCATAGATGCGCCGGGGCTTTGCTCACCATCGCGTAGAGTAGTATCGAAGATATACAGACGGTCACTCATGATGTTGCTCCCATGACGGTTTTTGTTGTTTTGGATATAGAAACAGCCGCAGGGCTTGGCCCTGGCGGCTGCTGAAATGAATTTCGGTTTGATGCATAGGCGCAATAGGCGCTGGATGCAAGCAGCCTTACGTTCACTGATGCTTGCCATTATTTGCACGCTAAATATTGGCGAAGACCGGTTTGGTCAGGCTAAGGCGATGCAGAAGCAGTGTCAAGGTTGGTTGGTTGGCATCGTCGGTTTGCGTCGAAGATAGGTCCAACCTGCAAATACGTAGCCGGATAAAGCATAAACCACGAATAAGCCAAAGAGTGCTACGGGTGGGCTGGCAGCAATCGCAACAAATACAAACAGGATAGGCAAGAGCAAGAAGAAGGGAATCGTCTTGCGGATGTTGAATTCCTTGAAGCTGTAATAGCGTACATTGCTGACCATAGTCAGGCCCGCAAAAGCGGTAATGCCAAGTGTAACCCAGCGCATATAAGGTTCAGCCCATTCCATTTCCAGTGATAGCCAGACAAAGCCGGCAACCAGGGCTGCCGCGGTTGGGGAGGGCATACCCTGGAAGAAGCGCTTATCTGCTACCTCCAGTTGGGTGTTAAAGCGTGCTAATCGCAGTGCCGCACCCGCACAATAGATGAATGCAACTATCCAACCCAGCTTGCCCAAGCCTCGCAGCATCCATTCATACGATACCAATGCAGGCGCAACACCGAAGGAAACCATGTCGGCAAGGGAGTCGAACTCTGCGCCAAAAGCGCTTTGGGTATGCGTCATACGCGCCACGCGACCATCCATGCCATCGAGCACCATCGCAACGAAGATGGCGATCGCGGCATAGTCGAAATGGTGGTTCATGGCTTGCACAATGGCGTAAAAGCCAGCGAATAAGGCGGCAAGCGTGAAACTGTTGGGAAGTAGATAAATACTCTGGTGGCGCAGGGACGACCGGCGCTTGTTGCTAGGGTGCATAAGGTGGTCTCGAGGTGGGTTTGCCAGTAGATGTGGGCAAACCGCAATACCAAATCGGGGCCGGCAATTCTAACCGAGGTGTCGATAACTGTCTTCGTGGTGGGCTTCTTGGCGGGCCATGCGTTAAAATCGCGGGCTTGCTACTTATCTGAGGTCGACCGTGTCTGAACGGCTATTTGTCTTTCTGCAGTATCTGATGCCCAAGCAAGCGCTGACACGTGTGATGGGTGCGTTAGCAGGACTATCGGCCGGTACTTTGACGCACTGGGTGATTCGTCGGTTTATTGCGCGTTACAACGTCAATATGGCGGAAGCGGCAAATTCCGAAATAACCAGTTACGATACTTTCAATCATTTCTTTACCCGTGCTTTGAAGGATGGGGCCCGTCCGCTTACGAACGCAGCGCTGGTTTGCCCGGTCGACGGTGCAATCAGCCAGTTTGGGCGTATCGAACGCGACCAGATTTTGCAAGCTAAGGGGCATCGGTATTCAACAACAGCACTGGTTGGTGGAGACGCGGCACTGGCGGCTAAGTTTGAAGATGGCAGCTTCGCTACGATCTACCTAAGCCCCCGTGATTACCACCGTATCCATATGCCGTGTAATGGGCGTTTGATGCGCATGATTTATGTGCCTGGTGCGCTCTTTTCGGTTAACCCTGCCACTGCACGTGGTGTGCCAGGGTTGTTCGCGCGTAATGAGCGTGTGGTCTGCGTGTTTGAATCCGACAACGGCCCATTCGTATTGACCCTGGTTGGTGCAACCATTGTGGGCAGCATGGCCACGGTGTGGCATGGCGTTGTGAACCCGCCACGGCGTAAAGAGGTAACCGTATGGGACTACCAGGACAAAGAGATTGTCTTGAAGCAGGGCGAGGAGATGGGGCGGTTTTTGTTGGGCTCCACCGTTGTTTTGCTTTTCCCCAAACCTGCGTTGGCGTTTAACCCTGCATGGGCGCCGGAACGTAGTGTAAGGCTTGGTGAGGCTATGGCCGATTTGGGAGCCTAGGTGGTTGGGAAAAATACTATTTCCCTCTGACGTATGTAAAGAAAAAAGCCGGCACTGCCGGCTTTTTTATACGTATGAACCTAATTAGTTTTTGCTCTGATCAACCAGCTTGTTAGCCTTGATCCACGGCATCATGTCGCGCAATTGCTCACCTACTGTTTCGATCGGGTGAGCTGCGTTCAAGCGGCGACGGGCAGTCATGTTGGGGTAATTGGTCTTACCTTCCATGATGAACATCTTGGCGTATTCACCCGACTGGATGCGCTTGAGTGCATTGCGCATCGCAACGCGTGACTGTTCGTTGATTACTTCGCCGCCAGTCACGTACTCACCATACTCGGCGTTATTGGAGATCGAGTAGTTCATGTTGGCGATGCCGCCTTCGTACATCAGGTCGACGATCAGCTTCAGTTCATGCAGGCATTCGAAATACGCCATTTCTGGTGCGTAACCGGCCTCGGTCAATGTCTCAAAGCCCATCTTCACCAGTTCCACTGCACCGCCGCACAGCACGGCCTGCTCGCCGAACAGGTCGGTCTCGGTTTCTTCCCGGAAGTTGGTTTCGATAACGCCACCTTTGGTACCGCCATTAGCTGCAGCATAAGACAGCGCGACGTCACGGGCCTTACCGCTCTTGTCCTGGTAGACGGCAATCAGTGTAGGTACGCCACCGCCACGCTTGTATTCCGAACGCACGGTATGGCCTGGCCCCTTGGGAGCAACCATGATGACGTCGAAATCCGCACGCGGCACGATCTGGTTGTAATGGATGTTGAATCCGTGTGCGAAGGCCAGGGTTGCGCCTTGTTTTGCGTTGGGGGCGATATCGCGCTCGTAAACGGCAGGCTGGCTTTCATCCGGCAGCAAAATCATCACCACGTCGGCGTTTTTGACGGCTTCAGCTACTTCTTTGACTGGCAGACCTGCAGCCTCGGCTTTGCTCCACGAAGCGCCGCCCTTGCGCAAGCCGATAGTCACGTTCACGCCGGAATCCTTCAGGTTCTGGGCATGGGCATGACCTTGCGAGCCATAACCAACGATGGTGACTTGCTTGCCTTTGATAAGGGAGAGGTCGGCGTCTTTGTCGTAGAAAACTTTCATTGATATTGTCCTTTTCAAGTGCAGGGAGGAGCCGATGTGTCATACACAAACCGGCGCGTCGGGGAATTTCAGAGTCAGATTCTCAGGATACGTTCTCCGCGGCCGATGCCTGAGGCACCGGTACGGACAGTTTCCAGGATGAGGGTACGATCGACTGCTTCGATAAAAGCGTCCAGTTTGGAGCTTTCACCGGTCAATTCGATGGTGTAGGTCTTTTCGGTCACGTCGAGAATCCGGCCACGGAAGATATCCGCCATCCGCTTCATCTCTTCGCGGTCTTTACCGGTTGAACGTACCTTGATCAGCATCAGCTCGCGCTCGACATGGTCCGATTCGTTCAGATCGATCACCTTGACCACTTCAATCAGCTTGTTCAACTGCTTGGTGATCTGCTCGATAACATCATCCGAGCCTGTCGTGACGACCGTCATCCGGGACAGGGTAGGGTCCTCAGTGGTCGACACAGTCAGCGAGTCAATGTTGTAACCACGGGCAGAGAACAGACCCACGACCCGGCTCAAAGCACCTGCTTCGTTTTCCAGCAGGATGGAAAGAATATGTCGCATGTTGCTTCCCTCCTTAGCTCAGGTTGCCGTAGTCACGGTCTTTGACGATGGTGCCGGCTTGCAGATGGCGCATATGAGGCGGCAGATCCATCTGGCTCAAGCCGCGGTTGTTCTGCACCATGGGGAAAACGTTTTCCTTCTGGTCGGTAATGAAGTCCATGAACACCAGTCGCTCCTTCAGTTTCATCGCCTCGCGCAGTGCGGGCTCCACATCAGCAGGGCGTTCGATCTTCATGCCTACATGGCCATAGGCTTCGGCCAGCTTCACAAAGTCGGGCAGGGCATCCATATAGGATTCAGAGTAACGGTTGCCGTAAAAGAACTCCTGCCATTGCCGAACCATGCCAAGGTAACGGTTATTCAGGTTAATCACCTTCACCGGCGTGTGGTACTGCTTGCAGGTGGATAACTCCTGGATATTCATCTGAATAGACGCTTCACCGGTAATGCAGGCAACTGTGGCGTCGGGGTTGGCCAACTGCACACCCATGGCGGCAGGCAAGCCAAAACCCATGGTGCCAAGACCACCGGAATTGATCCAACGGCGTGGTTTGTTGAACTTGTAGTATTGCGCCGCCCACATCTGATGTTGACCAACATCGGATGTGATGAAGGCTTCGCCGCCGGTGACTTCGTAGAGCTTCTGAACCACGAACTGTGGTTTGATGATTTCGCTGTCCGCGTCGAACTTGAGGCAGTTGTGGCTGCGCCATTCCTGCAATTGTCGCCACCAGCCAGCCAAATGCTCGGCATTCGGTTTGGCGCCGGTCTGGCGTAGCAGGCCCAGCATCTCATCCAACACATCGCGGACATTACCAACGATAGGGATATCTACCTTCACGCGTTTGGCGATAGAGGATGGGTCGATATCAATGTGGACGATCTTTTTAGGCGAGCTGAGAAAGTGCGAAGGTGCTGAGATGACTCGGTCGTCGAAGCGTGCGCCAACCGCGACAAGCACGTCACAGTGCTGCATCGCCATATTGGCTTCATACAGGCCATGCATACCCAGCATGCCGAGGTTTTGCGGGTCTGCACCCGAGAAAGCACCCAAGCCCATCAGGGTGTTGACAGCTGGAACACCCAACATCTTGACCAGCTCGGTCACCTGGTCCGAGGCATTGGATAATACAGCGCCGCCGCCAATATAAATCAGTGGACGCTTGGCATCCGCCAGCAGGTTGACAGCCTTCTTGATCTGGCCGGGGTGACCTTTGGAAGGCGGGTTGTAGGATCGCAGACTGATCGATTGCGGATAGTGAAATTCCGCTTTGGCGATCGTTACATCCTTGGGAATATCGACCACGACAGGGCCGGGGCGGCCAGTGGTGGCGATATGGAAAGCTTTTTTTATCGCGGTGGCGATGTCACGCACATCCTTGACAAGGATGTTGTGCTTCACACAGGGACGGGTAATGCCGACCATGTCGACTTCCTGGAATGCATCCAGGCCAATGGCGGGTGTTGGCACCTGGCCGGAAATGACCACCATGGGGATAGAGTCGAGGTAAGCCGTTGCAATACCTGTAATGGCATTGGTAGCGCCAGGCCCGGAGGTGACCAGAGCTACGCCGACTTTCTGCGAGGAACGTGAGTAACCATCAGCTGCATGAACTGCGCCTTGCTCGTGGCGTACCAGGACATGCTTGAACTTATCTTGTTTGAAAATTGCGTCGTAGATTTCGAGAACCGCGCCGCCAGGATAACCGAAGACAAACTCCACGCCTTCTTCCTGTAAACAGCGGGTAACGATTTCCGCACCGGATATTTCCATGATGTCTTCCTTTGTGGAGAGGACACTTCAAAAACAGTACTCAGCATCGCGTGATCGAACGACCATCTGGCGGAGACATACCCTACATAGCAGGGCAGGGTGCAAAGCCGCGAACAAAACCAGTCTGTCGAGACAAAACACCGTTACCGACGCAATCGCGGAGCTCAAGGCCCCAGATCAACTTGTAAAACGAATACCGAAACTGCACCAATGCAGCAAAAAAGCCTGTAGGACTTTTGATCAGCACACAGTTGTGTGCCTAAGCCAACCGGGTCGCCGCCGCAAGCAACTTGTGGCCGCTGGGCGAACATCTAGGACTGCTGCCGATGTAGGTACCCGCGAGGTAGTTTCCTGCAGGCACTGTCCGTGGCGGAAAGGGTAGATCCGAACATAGCCGAGCGACACCCGCCTGGTCAAGTGCGATTAATCGACTTGGCTTGTTCATGTGCGCCCAGCATGGGCGCACTCCTGCGGGTGGAAGTCCCGCCGTAAGTTGATCACAGCGAACGAAGTGAAGCGCAACTGCGTGAGGGCGACCGAGCGTGGGAAGGAAGCGTGGATCGT
>NZ_JBQXDJ010000068.1:0-18702 GCF_052601015.1 Chitinimonas violaceus
CTCTGACCGATGTTCAAAAACCATACGGACAGCGCGTTCTTTGACTTCTGGCGAATACTTGGTTGGCTTCTTCATAACTCCATTCTCTCAAGAAATGGAGCCTCCTCATTATCCGGGGGGATTCAATATTGATCACAGTCTTGCACTAGACGTGGATTGGTTTACTGACTGCATGACTACGGTCACTCAACTTGGATAATGGACTGCATACGCAAGATATCGATTTCGGGTAGTCCTAAACTCTTGGCCTTTTTTTGCCATCCCGTAAGAGTTCCCGCCATTTCAACCATGATGCTTTCTGCCGTGTGATTATCAATCCGATAATAGCTAGCAGTCTCCAGGGCAAGTGTCAGATCTGAGGTTGGGTCCTTCTCATCCAGATTAAGAGCGTGCGTTTCCTTTGCCGTATTTGGGTTCATATCAAATGCATCGGACAGTCGCCATCCATCAGCCGCCCTGACAAAGCCGTGATTTCGCAGATGATCATCAGTATTTCGAATAAAGATATTGAAAATCACTCGCCTGTAGAGCTGCTCAAGATCACTTCCAATATGGCCGCTTGCACCATGATTGATAATGAATTCCGCAATGTCGAGGTAGCTTGCCTCTTCGCCATCTTTTTTTTCTAGTAACGTCATGGCTGAGGCATACATACGGCGTGAACCACCCTTGCGATCAAAGCGTCGAACACAGAAGGTATGATATCGTGAAGCAAACTTGGCACAACGAGAGTCCGGCACCCAAATACCGACATCTTTGGCCATCATGTGGGTCAGATATTCCCAGCCGCCGACATCGTACCGATCATTCTGGGCCGGGAATTTTGCAATCCATAGAGACTGATCCACTTCCCGAAAGTTTGCCTTTGGCCTTGCCCCCCCTAATGAAGAGCCCGGCGCTACCAATTGTGAAAGCCATTTCTCATACTCTGGTAGATTTTCCACACTCTCACTTTCGATCCTCTGACAAATATGTTCCAACTGAGCCAGTTGAGTTACCGATGGCGTCGGCAAGTTACTGTTGTCAAGGTATTGGCCGTTCTTCCGTTTGAATCGAAGTGCTCCCTGTCGTGTCTCATCATTTACACCAAGCAGAAAGTCCATCTCATATAGTATGCTTTGCCTGCGCCCCTCTTTTTTTGCATAAGCGGCCTCACGACGCTCCATCAGCACTCTCCCCCAGCGATCCGGCGCAGAATCAAGAAAAATGCCAAATGAGCTATTTGGATGAACTGGGAACTGCTCACCTGCGTTGATAGGTAGACGCGGATCGAGTGCAAAGGGTAATTGCTTTGCCCATTCATCAGCATATTCAAAGCTGATGGGACCTGCGCTTTGATACAAATTCCTGTAAATAGTCCCTACTTGGCATGACAAGCCAAGTTCAGCATCCTCGATATAAACTTCGATCACATCCCTCTTGGTATTAGCTTTAGTCATCGTTGACCTTATGCTTCTTCATCAGTTTAGCGATGAGCGTACGATTGATCTCAGTGGTACTCCTTATAGCTTTACCTTCGATGATATCGGCTTGATGATCTTTAGTAGCCACCCTCTTTACTGTAGTTCGCTCAGATTGAGGCTTTCGTCGCTTCAGTGGTTGAGCCGCCGACGTCTCTTCTATGAGTGAACTTTCCTCCAATACTGAACCCGCCCTTTCTGAACGAGGGTTATCGTATTTCGTATGGGCCCGATGCACTCTACGTCTCATAGATGACAGTGACTGATCCTGAAGAGATCGCCCCAGTTCATCCTCCTTTGCTACTAAATTGATGTCTCCATCAAGACCAAGCACATGTAAGGCACGCACATAGGTACCTATAGCGATATTAGGATCACCTTTTTCTAACCGATTTAAAGTGTCTCGCGATACACCCAGCCGCTCGGCGAAAAGCAAGGTACTGATCTGCCGACGCAACCTAGCCATACGCAGACGTTCTCCCA
Organism: Chitinimonas violaceus; assembly: GCF_052601015.1. Classification (NCBI taxonomy): domain Bacteria; kingdom Pseudomonadati; phylum Pseudomonadota; class Betaproteobacteria; order Neisseriales; family Chitinibacteraceae; genus Chitinimonas; species Chitinimonas violaceus. The sequence goes on from NZ_JBQXDJ010000068.1 coordinate 1,944, forward strand.
AGTCGGTAAGCTGCTTAAGAATTGATGGTAGATTAGTGGTGTAAGTACGTGCCATGTATGATATTTCCGACAATTTTTCCCATTTAGACTGAAATATCGGACACTAAGTGTGTTTCATTGATCCGACTAGTACTTGGTATCAGCAAAGAAATGTCTGATACTATCGACTTATCAACCAATAATGACTGATTTATCGGACATTATCTACTTATCAACATTCTCCAGGAAAATCGTTGACACTTTACCCTTAGTGGTATTGAATAGGTATTGCACTAAGCTGGTACCCAACTAGTCACAATAAGACCGGTATCAACTGCCCCGTGGAGCAGTAGGAATGTCCTTCGATTATTTGATTGGTGTCGATGGTGGCGGCACCGGTACTCGGCTATTGCTGGCCGATCGTGACGGCAGAATTCTGGCCCGTGCCACCGGTGGGCCGTCCGGCCTTGGACTTGGCATCAGCGCCGCCTGGCAAGCCATCAACCAGAGTATGGCGGCAGCGTTTTCCCAACTAGGGCAAAGTGTCGACCCAGCCCGTTGTGCTATCGGGCTGGGACTCGCGGGTGTGCATAACGCCAGCTGGGCTAAGGCTTTTTTGGCCGAGGCCCCAAGTTTTGCAACAATCAGACTCGATAACGATGGCTTCACCACTTTGCTGGGGGCCCATGCCGGCCAACCGGGCGTTATCGTTGCCATCGGTACCGGCACGGTAGGAGAAGCCTGGTTTGGTGGTGATAAGAAAATGACGGTATCTGGCTGGGGATTTCCGGCTGGTGATGAGGGCAGTGGTGCTTGGATAGGATTGCGCGCAGCCCAGCTGGCCGAGAAGGCTTTGGATGGTCGTACCCTACGCGGCCCGCTTGCAGAAGCGATTATTTCCCATATGGGCAACACAAGCGCTTTTGTTTTTGATTGGCTGAGCCAAGCAAACCAGACCACTTACGCACAACTTGCATCGCTGGTAGTAGCCCATGGGCAGCAGGACCCAGACGCTGCGAACATCCTGACCCAGGCAGGGGAAGAAATCGCCGCGGTTGCTCATGCGCTCGACCCAGACGAAACCCTGCCGTTCGCGCTGTGTGGTGGTCTGGCCGAGGCGCTTCGCCCCTGGCTGCCTACAGCATTGGTCAACCGCGCCCGCCAGCCTCTGGGTGACTCCGCCACTGGCGCGCTGTACTTGATTCGGAAACATATCAATGGATAAGGCACGTGAAACTGCGTTATTGGCTATCAAGCCAGATGCCGAAAGCAGCACCCCCCTGTATTTGCAGGTGGCCAGCAAACTCTCCAGCGCCATTGCAGCCGGACTATGGCAAGCCGATGAAGCACTGCCATCCGAGCGCGTGCTGTGCGACATCCTCGAAATCTCGCGGGTTACTGCCCGCAAAGCCATGGACATCTTGTTTGAACAGGGTCTGATCGTACGCCGGCAAGGATCTGGCACCTATATCGCCCCACGTCTGGTCCAGACGCTTTCTCGCCTGACCAGCTTCTCGGAAGAAATCCGCAACCGGGGCTTCGCACCCGCCTCGCGCTGGCTCAGCCGCATCATCAGCATTGCCAGTCAGGAAGAGGTGCTCCGCCTTGGGCTGTCTCCTGCTGCCAATGTGGCTAGGCTCAAGCGCCTGCGTATGGCGGACAACACTGTCATGGCAGTGGAAACCTCCACACTGCCAAGCCGTTATCTGCCCGACCCCACAGCCATGGGCGATTCGCTGTACAGCTGGCTCGACAGCCGCGGTACACCGGTCACCCGAGCCTTGCAACATATCAAAGCAGTCAATGCCAGTGATGAAATCGCACAACTGGCAGGCATCCCATCCGGTTCCGCGATGCTGATGATCACCCGGATCGGTTACCTGGAGAGTGGCCTGCCGATAGAGCTGACCTACTCCTATTGCCGTAACGACTATTACGACTTCGTTGCCGAACTGCGTCGTTGATACAGAAAAAATAAAAAGACCAAGCGCAATATGAATACCCTGCACGGCAACATTCTTACCCCCAGTGGCTGGCAGCATGGCGCGCTGCACTTTGGCAATTGGATTGACCGTATCGAAGCCAGCGCTGCAGACCCGGCAGACAATACCGATGATTACCTTCTACCCGGCTTCATCGATCTCCACGTCCATGGTGGTGGCGGCCGCGATGTGATGGAAGGCGGTGATGCACTCGATACCATATCCCGCACCCATGCCCGCCACGGCACCACCAGCATTCTGGCAACAACAATGACCGCCCCCAAGCAGGAAATAGAGCTGGCGCTGCAAGGGGTGAAACGAGCCATTACCCAACGCATCTCCGGTGGAGCACGCGTTTTGGGTGTGCATCTGGAAGGGCCCTATATCAACCCGGGCAAGTTGGGTGCCCAGCCCAACTTCGCGCGAGACGGCGTGTTGAATGAAATCGTCGGCTTTGGCGAGTTGGCTCCGTTGAAGGTATTAACCCTGGCGCCCGAAATAAAGGGCCATATGGAATTGATTAGCGACCTGGTCGCACGTGGCATCCGTGTTCAGCTTGGCCACACTCTAGGCAGTTACGAAGACGGCGTGGAAGCCATGCAATACGGCGCCACCAGCTTCACGCACCTCTTTAATGCCATGAGCGGCCTGCATCACCGGGAACCCGGCATGGTGGGTGCTGCCTTGGCGCATGCCGAATTTGCCGAGTTGATTCCGGATCTGTTGCACGTACACCCAGGCGCCATCAAAGCCGCGCTGCGTGCCATACCAAAGCTGTATTGCGTAACAGACTCAACCGCGGCTGCAGGCATGCCGGATGGCAACTATATGCTGGGCCGCCATACCGTCACCAAATGCATGGGGGGCGTACGACTGCCGGATGGCACCCTGGCCGGCTCTACCCTGACCCTGGACGAGGCCCTGCGAAATCTGGTCAGCCTGGGACTGGCTGTAGATGATGCTGCACGCAGGTTGTCGACCTACCCGGCTGAAATGCTGGGCGTGGATGACCGTGGCGTTCTGAAACCCGAAGCACAGGCTGATCTCGTGGTTATTGATAGGAATCTGCGTTTGAAGGCGGTGTATGTGGAGGGAGAGCTCGTACCAGCCTGAGAACCCATTCAAAGTCTGCTGCGCGTCAGCAATACGGCGTTGAAAACATCCTCGGAATGCTCATTTACCACTTGTAAACTCCGCTTCCTCGGCTGTTTTCGCCTTGTCTTGCTCTAGCTCGCGAGCCTTTAAACAGGCTCTGAGAACCTTTCACGACCTTACGGCATGACTGTGACCAAGTATTGACGAACAACTTGCTACACATCACATACCGGCCCTTTCCGCGAAGTACCGGCCCCAGTACTACTGCAAGACCTATACGGTGGAGAACACGAAGTGACAACCAGCATGTGGAAGGAAATGCGCGAGGGCCCCACAGTCGTCGCCCGTCAGGCAGAAAAGCAGGACGCCCGCTTCAAGGCTCTGGGTGAACGGCTACGCTATGCCGACCCACATGCCATGATCACCGTAGCACGCGGCAGCTCAGACCACGCCAGTGCTTATCTTTCCTACCTCACCATGCTGCGCCTTGGTCGCCTGGCAGTCTCATTGCCAATGTCGCTGGTCACGATGTACGACGCACCACTCGATGTAGCAGGCACCATTGCCGTCGCCATTTCGCAGTCGGGCTGCAGTCCTGATGTGGTTGAACCGATCAAGCGATTTCGTCTGGGTCACGCCGAGACCGTCGCCCTGGTCAACGATGCAGCCTCTCCACTCGGTGAGGCTGCTGAATGGACACTGCCGCTGGAAGCCGGCCCCGAGCAGGCTGTCGCCGCCACCAAGAGCTACATCGCCAGCCTCGCTGCCGGTGCACGGCTGGTTGCGCACTGGACTGCCGATACAGCATTGCTCGATGGGCTTACCGCCCTGCCGGACGCACTGGCAAACGCGCAGGAAGCCGACTGGTCCCACGCCGTCGAGGTACTGAAGGATGCCGAACGCATCATGGTGGTAGGCCGTGGGCTGACCCTGCCGATTGCAATGGAAGCGGCGCTCAAGTGCAAGGAAACCGCAGCAATCCAGGCAGAAGCATTCTCTGGTGCGGAAATAAAACACGGCCCGATGGCGTTGATCGACCAAGGCTACCCCTTATTGATCTTTGCACCACGAGGCCCGGACCAAGCAGGCCTGATCAAGCTGGCTGATGAAATGCGCACTCGTGGTGCACGGGTATTACTGGCGGCACCTGCCGACATCAGTAACCGTGACTTGCTATTACCACCAGCACCACTTGCCTTGCTGGACCCGATTACCGCCGTGGCCGCCTTCTACCCCATGGTGGAAGCGCTATCACGCGCCAAGGGGTTGAACCCGGACCAACCACGCCATTTGAACAAGGTGACGCTGACCCATTAGTCACCGCACCAATGCATTTTCCGGCCGGGCTACCCACCCGGCCGGCAGTACCGCAGTACCGCAGTACATAAAAACAGCTGCATCAAATACCAAAAAGAAGGAAGCGCCGTTGTCCTCCTCGTACCCCGACGGCGCGAAAGTGGGCTTGTGGCCGTTGCCTCAAACCTGAAGCCTGTTTACAGACACTTTTGGATGGACACACATGAGATTTGCACAACTGATCAGCGCTGCAATCATTGCAGTCAGCTTCACCACTTCCACACCGGCTTTCTCTGCCGACAAACAAAAACTCGAAGTCTGGACCATGAGCCTTGCGCCCAAGTTCAATGACTACTTCAAAGGCGTCCTGGATAAATACAATGCCCAGAACCCCAGTGTGGAAGTGGTATGGACCGACTACCCATGGGATGTGATCCAGGCCAAGTTCACCGCAGCGGTGGCTGCAGGGAAGCCCCCGGCACTCGTGAACCTGAATGTGCCATGGACATACGATTACAAGCAGGATGGCTTGATCCAGCCCCTGGATGGGCTGATAGACAAAGACCAATATGTCACCGGCGCGCTGAAAGATGTCCAGTTCGATGGTAAGACTTGGGCTTTTCCGTTCTACAACGGAGCCAACGTCATCGCCTACAACACTGAAATCTTTAAGAAAGCTGGGCTAGACCCGAACAAGCCCCCCCAGAGCCTGGACATGCAGATTGCCTACGCCAAGCAAATCAAGGCCAAGACAGGCATAGCCGGTTTTGCGCCGGCTCTGGGGCCAACCAAGGTGGAAGGCCTTTTCCTGCAGGAGGGTTTGGATGTCGTAAAAGATGGCAAGGCTGTGTTCAATTCACCCGCACACGTGGCATTGGTGGAAAAACTGGCCGCAGCCTACAAGGCGGGAGCCTTCCTGAAGGACAACCTGTTTGCGCAGGACAACTTTCAGGTATCGATGGCCGCCTATAACAGCGGCCGCATGGCCATGCTGGTTTCTGTGCCTTCGTCGATGACCCGAGTCCGAGACGATGCCCCTGCCATCTACAAAGTCACTGAAGTAGCCGGTGCGCCGGTAGGTAAGACGGGTATCGCCTCTGGCGGCTGGATGTTCAACTATGGTGTAGCCAAAAACGTCGACAAGTCCCTTCTGCCAGAGATCGGCAAGCTGGGTAACTACCTCACGAATGCGGAAAACCAGCTCGCTTTCGCCAAGCTTGCCGGCACCCTGCCCACAGCCAGGAAAGCCGCCCAAAACGCCCACTTCCAAACACTGCCAGCCAACGCAGGCGCCGTGGAAAAAGCCATCGCCCAGGCTGCCAAAAACCTCGATAGTACCCGCACGGTATTTCTGAGCGGAGTGAAGGATTCCGAGCTGCTGTCGAACAAACTCGGGACTGCCATCGAGCAGGCTGTAACCGGACGTAAACCCGCCAAAGCGGTACTTGATGAGGCAGCTAACTTCTGGAATATGAAGCTCGCATCAAAATAAGGACCAATTCAGCGTGTTGCTGAATCATGACGCAACAGACTTTGAAAAGGTGTTAGGGCCTGTTCACTGATCTGTGGCAAGCAGCCGTCAGCAGGGTGAAGCGCAGCGCGGAAACCGGAGTGTACTTCAGTACATGAGGCTTTCGAGCAGCACATAAGCCCTGATCACGGCTGCACAGCAAGAGCGCGAATAGGTTCAGTGAACCCATTCAAAGTCTCGCGAGCTAAAGCAAGACAAGGCGAAAACAACCAAGGAAGCGGAGTTTACGCATGGTAAATGAGCATTCCGAGGGTGTTCTCAACGCTGTATTGCCGACGCGCAGCAGACTTTAAACAGGTTCTAAGATCGCTGGTGTCAGACCCGACACCAGCCTCTCTTCGGAGCAAACCCCATGAAGCATTCAAGCAAAGCCAACCTCACGGCCTATGCTTTTTTGGCGCCGGCCATCGCGTTGCTGTTGGTTTTCTCGTTCTGGCCGGTTGGTTTTGGCACTTACATTGCCTTCACAAAGTACAACCTGATCGATTCCCCTCAATGGGTGGGGCTTGATAACTTTCGTGAGTTGCTTGATGACGAGCTGTTTTTGCTGTCGTTGAAGAACTCGGCGCTGTACCTCGTCGTCGTACCCGTCATCCAGGTCTTCGCCATCCTGCTGGCGGTACTGGTGAACAACAATCTGCCCGGGATCAAATACTTTCGGGCCGCCTACTATCTGCCTGTGGTCACCACCGTATCGGTGATCGGGGTGATCTGGAACTTCATGTATACCGAGGACGGCGCGCTCAACAGTACCTTGCGCTGGCTGCATATCATCAACGAACCCATCGGCTTCCTGAACGATGACCGGATTGCCCTACTGGCGGTGATGTTTGTCACCATCTGGCGTGGTCTTGGTTGGTACATGGTGTTGTATCTGGCTGGCTTGCAGGCCATTTCGCAGGATGTTTACGAAGCGGCCACGCTGGATGGCGCAAACGCATGGCAGAAATTCTGGCGCATTACCGTGCCTTTGCTCATGCCAACCATTCTGCTGTGTTCGATCATGTCGGTGCTGGCTGCGGTCAAGGCGTTCGAAGAGGTCCAGATCATGACTCAAGGCGGCCCAGCCCGGTCTACCTTTACCGCGCTTTACTATGCCTACGAATTCGGTATGAAGTCGCTCAATTTTGGCCGGGCGCTGGCTGCGAGCTTTATCGTGTCGCTGTTCTGCATTGCGCTGGCATGGCTCAACTTCCGCTACCTCACACCCAAAACACGGTAGGCCATCATGACTGATACCACTACCTTGACTGCCCCCTTGGCCGCCGCACCTGCCAGATACACCACCGCCCGCCAGCGCTGGGGCAACCGTTGCCTGCATTATCTGGTGTTGTCCGCATTGGCCGTCATCACGGTCTACCCATTCTGGTGGACGCTGGTCACCGCGGTTTCCACAGCAGGCGAGGTCTATACCTTTCCACCTGCCTTATTGCCCACCGAACCCGGCCTGCAAAACTTCGTAGAGGTGTTCCAGACCATCAACGTCTGGGCTTTCTACAAGAACTCGATCCTGATATCCGGGGTCACAGTCATCGGTACGCTCGTCATCTGCAGTCTTGCAGCCTACCCGATTGCACGCATGCGTTTTACAGGGCGGAATATCGTGTTTGGCGCCATTATCGCCACCATGATCCTGCCTAGCGAAGTCAACTTCCTGGTCAATTTCATCACGGTGTCCAAGCTGGGGCTGACCGATACCGTAAGCGGCGTCGTACTGCCCAATCTTGCCGGTGCGATCGGTATCTTCCTGATGAAGCAAGCCTTCGAAGCCGTACCGCAAGATCTGATCGACGCAGCCAAGGTCGACGGCGCCAACGAGTGGGAAGTGTTCTGGAAGATCATGCTGCCGCTGGCGAAACCCGCCCTGGGCGCATTGGCTATCCTGACCCTGGTCAGCGCCTGGAACCAATACATCTGGCCTTCCATCGTCATGACCAGTGTGGAGAATTTCCCGCTCAGCGTTGGTGTTTCCTACCTCAAAGGAACCTTCAGTTTCAAAACCCGGGTGGTGGCTGCCGGTGCAGTGCTCACCGTACTCCCCATCCTCATCATGTTCCTGTTTACCCAGCGTTACTTCCTGCGCGGCTTTGATGGCGCAGTGAAGTGAAACCGGTACTGAAGCGTTATTTATTTGGACACAAGAGCCTATGAACCAAGACCTCGATCGACTTGCCGGCCGCGCTCTGATGGTGGATGTGGCAGGCGATACGCTGACTGCTGAAGAAGCCGCCTTTCTGCGCCAGCACCACATCCGTGCTATCTGTCTGTTCCGCCGCAATGTCAGCAGCCTGGAAACCACCCGTAAGCTGATCGCCGATCTCAAGGCCGCTATTGGCAACGACGTGCTGATCGGCATGGACCAGGAAGGCGGCGCGGTGATGCGTACGCTCTTCCTCCCCCAGGCTCCATCGGCCATGGCCTTAGGTGCGACCGGTGACGAAGCCTTGGCCTACCAGGTAGGCGCGGCAGTCGCACGTGGACTGGCAACACTGGGGGTGAACTGGAACTACGCCCCGGTGCTGGACCTGAACAATAACCCGAAGAACCCCGTCATCGCCGAACGGTCTTTCGGTTCCAACCCCGTAAAGGCGGCACGACTCGCCAGTGCCTGGATGGCTGGACACCTGGGCGAAGGCGTTGCCACCTGCGTCAAACACTTCCCTGGCCATGGCGATACGCATACCGACTCCCACCTTGATCTGCCTGTTGTCGATAAATCCCGCACAGCGATCGAGCAATACGAACTGTCGCCGTTTCATGCACTGATCAAACAAACCCCAGGCTTGATGAGTGCGCATATTGTGTTCCCCGCCTTCGATAGCGAACTGCCCGCCACCCTTTCCCCCGCCATTCTGCAAACACTGCTGCGCAATGAGTGGGGTTATGAGGGCGTAACGATTACCGATGGCATGAATATGAAAGCCATCCGTGAGCGTTGGGGCCAGGCCAAAGGGACTGTGATGGCGATAAGCGCCGGGGCCGATCTCTCGCTCGTTCTGCAGTATCGCGATGAGATGGTTGCAGCCAGAACTGCGTTGCTAGACGCCGTTGCCGACGGCACGATCAGTACAGAACGGCTTACAGAAGCTGATGCCCGTGTTTCCGCCATGGCTGCGCGCTTCCCCTCGATACAATGTGAATACAGTGCCGAGCAGGAAGCGGCAGACATCGCATTGTTCGCCCGCGCCTGGGCAAAGGCGCTAACCCTGGTGGGTTATGTGCAGCGCCCGGCACTGGGTAGCAAAGTACGGTTGGTATTACAGGCAGATGCCCCTTCAGATGGTGTTTCGGAAGCCGGCCTTTCCGCTGAAGTACTGATCGCGAAGCTGGCGCCGTTATTTAGCTTGGAAGTCGTGTCCTACCAGCATCGTAGCGAATTGGATTGGAACACCCTGCCAAAGGATGACGCGTTCACTATCGTCGCTTCAACCACACGTGAGCGTTACACAGCCCAGCAACGCGCTCAATGGCGGCCCAACCTGCACCTGGCATTGTGGAACCCCTATGCCGCGGGTGATCTGCCCTGCCCAGCGCTGATCACCTATGGCTTTGCCGAAGCTGCGCTCAACGCTGTTGTTGGCTGGCTTAAGGGTGACTTGGAGGCGGCAGGAACACTGCCGGCACTGCTGGAAAACTGATCCGTATATCTGCTGCTCATTCGCTGCACGCAAGGCAAGTCAACAGGAATCACCATCATGGCTGAACTGAAGCTAAAGCAACTGCAAAAAACCTATGAGGACGGCCCTACCGTCATCCATGGCATAGACCTCGATATCCATGATGGTGAGTTCATGGTGTTCGTCGGCCCCTCCGGCTGCGGCAAAACCACAACGCTGCGGATGATCGCCGGCCTGGAAGAAATCAGCGGCGGGGAGTTGAGCATTGGGAAGCAAATAGTCAACGATATACCCGCAGCCAAGCGTGGCGTTGCCATGGTTTTCCAGAGCTACGCCCTTTACCCGCACATGACTGTGCGTGAAAACATGGGCTTTGGCCTGAAACTCGCCAAAACTCCAAAGGCGGATATTGAAGCTGCAGTGAAACGGGCGGCAGAAGTCCTGCAGATCACCCATCTGCTGGACCGTAAGCCCAAAGCACTGTCGGGTGGCCAACGGCAACGGGTTGCGATTGGCCGGGCAATTGTACGTAAGCCCGATGTATTCCTGTTCGATGAGCCTCTGTCGAATCTTGATGCTTCGTTACGGGTGCAGATGCGCATTGAGCTGGCCAAGCTGCACAAGGCATTGGCGACCACGATGATCTATGTCACCCACGACCAGGTCGAAGCCATGACACTGGGCGACCGGATCGCCGTGTTCAATGGCGGTCGTATCGAGCAGGTGGGTACGCCACTGACCCTCTATGAAAAGCCGGCAAATCTGTTCGTGGCTGGCTTCTTAGGCTCACCCCGGATGAATTTCCTGCCCGGCACGGTAGCAGGCAACCAGTTACAGCTGAGCGAGGGTACAAGGCTCGATATCGACCTGGCCTTACCGGAAGGGACAGCCATTACAATCGGTGTGCGGCCAGAACACTTGTACCTGACCCGGGAAGGTATTGCTGCTGTAGTCGATATTGTTGAACACCTGGGCGATACACAGATTGCCTATATGCGGGTAAGCGGTATTAAGGAACCCCTTGCTGTCAAAATCGCCAGTAACCACACCGCACCTGCCAATGGCAGCGCTGTGCACTTGGCTATTCGCACCCAGGCCTGCCATGTATTCGGCCCAGATGGGCTTGCCCTGCAAGCGCGCCAGCCAGAAGAAGCCATACCGGCGTAGTTAGAACCTGTTTACGATCTTGCTGCACAGTAAGATCGAATTAAAAAGGGCGGTTAAACCGCCCTTTCCAAACAAATTGCTATCACTTTGTACTGACCGACAAGCTGAACAAGCAACTAGAAACCCGCCCATACACCCGTCAGAAACTGGGTGTATTTTTCTCCCTTGCCCATCGACTCCTTTCCCCATTTCTTCTGGCTGGCACGCACATAACACACCACGTTCGATGCCAGGCTATAGCCATATTCCGCCTTGACCAGATTGAAGTCTTTGCGTGTGGTCAGTACAGAGGTCTTATCCGCCCGGTGCAGCAAGCCCAGCTTCACATAGTGTTTGTTCCAAGCGTAGGTAAGTCCGGTGATCAAGTCGCTGCCCTTGGCCTTGTCGCCCAAGGTGCTCTTATGCTCGTAACCGGTGTACAAGCCACGTACAGTCAGTCCGCCGCCCAGGTTATAGGTGGCACCAAGATAAAACTGCTGGTCTTTGTCGCTCTGGTCGGTCTTGCCATCGAAATTGTTAACACCCTTGGCTGTCAAAATACCGCCATTCAGGCCCAGGTCACCCACCGCGTAGTTCAGGGAAACATCAGTAGTCGCCCCTTCACGCAGCTTTGCGTCATTGGCCTTTTCGGCCCAGGCGTATTGCACGCCATAACTGAAACCACCAAATTTGGGCGACAGATAGTTCAGCGACTGGGACATATAGATCGGTGCGGTCACTTTACCGCCACCACCCCAATTACCCAGATCGCGCTCGGCCAGCTCCCAAAAGCCACCTTGGCCATACGGCCAGTCTAATACCAGGTAACTATTCAAGAACTGACGACCTCCGCGAAAGCTACCCCAATCACCAGAAAGCCCGACCCAAGCCTCGCGTGAGCCCACCGCCGGCGTACGGTCGCCCTCCGCCACTTTCTGCGAGACACGGAAGTTCAAGCCCCCCAGGGTATCGAGCTTGGTTTCACCATCAATATTGATCACGATGGCGCGGTCGAGACCGGAACGCCAAGCACTGTCAACATATTCTGTCTTACCCTTGTCGTAGACAAAGTTCATTTCGGCAGTGCCGCCCAGATTGAGGCCGGCATAGGCCGGGGCGGCAAACACGGTCGCGACCGTAGCCGCGAGCATCACGCGTTTGAGCATGGTGTATCTCCACATTATTGGAATTAATCGGCCCTCGAACCCAATTGGCGTAGCCGACACCCCTGCCGACCCCACCAATTGCGGAGCTTAACCAAATCCAATATGTGGTAATACATTTGTATTTCACTGGATTCATAGTCGTCGCACCAGTGCAACACCCCCAGCAGCGGAAATGCCAAGAACCTGTTCAAAGTCTTGCGAACCAGAGCAAGACAAGGCGAAAACAATCGCGGAGACGGAGCTTACAAGCGGTAAATGAGTATGCCGAAGGTGTATTCAAGCAGACGCGCAGCAGACGTTGAACAGGTTCCAGGAACCCGTTTACGGTCTGTCACGAGCAGCGATTAGCAAGGTGCAGAGAAGCACATAAGCTCTGATCACAGCTGTACAGCGATCGTACAGGCCCTAAAGGCAATGAGGCGCCCGCATGGCAAACGCTGCAAGCCGTTTGAATAGCCGAAGAGATGGAGCTGGTATTAGAAGCAGACTTGGAAGACACAAGCCCACCATGGCTTTCTTCAGCAAAACACGGGGAATGTCTACCTATTTAGCTGCCGCGCAATCACTACGCTTGCGCAAAATTTCTTTCAGGCTGTCTTCACTCACCGCCAGCATTTTTCCGCTGACATTCAAATTCCCTTGGCTATCGATCATCAGGGATGCATTCCCTTCGGTGATTTTGGCTCTTACCCCGTGGCGATTAAATGGGGACTCGGCAGGTTTGGCGGCAGCAACAATTTCTTTGATCGCTCCTTCCGACGACAACACACAGGGCTGGTCCATCATGGTGCTGATATCGTCAGCCGTTACAGGCAGAAGCGTCTGGAGCCGAAACGGCACCAAATAGGCAGTCCCTACACCTGCGGCCTGTACGGTGAAAGGCAACGCAATTAGAAGAAGTACAGATAGTTTTTTACTTAACACCTTGCAGTTCATCATTGCCTCCTACCTATTGCTTAATACGCTCTGTGATTCCAAATTGGATCGGTCATACCTCGTAAGTTCAGGCAAAAAAAGCCAGTTCCGACAAGAGGAAGTACTACACTGACTTGGCCATTACATACCTAAATCACAAGGAGGAAAACCCATGAGTGCGATATCTATCGCAAGACAATTGGTCGCTCTTTGTCGGGAAGGTAATCCTATCGCAGCCTTGAATACACTGTTTGCTCAAGTTACCGTCAGAATCGAAGACTGGGAAATGCGGGCTGTACGGCGGGAAATAAAAAGAATTGACCTAATCGAGAGCAAGAGCCGATGGTGGATGGAAAAACATGCTAGCCACACCTCCCCCGCAAGCAGCCCTTGGCTATATGAGCACTGCGAATATCAATACGACCTAACCCAGAAATCATCTGGTAAACGGATGATGTTGGATGAGGTGAGCTTGTATACCCCCAAAAGTGGAAAAATCGTCCGAGAAGCATTCTTCTACGACTGAGCGGTGTAGTGGCATCCGTAAATGTACTCTTGGACATAAGACTTCCGAGCAGCACATAGGCCAGGGTCATGGCTGTGCTGTAAGGTCGCAAGAGGTTCTTATAAGCAAGGCAAACCAGCAAAAAACCACGCCGTCGCAAATCCACGACAAAATACATACGAGCACACAAGCTCGACTAGTCTTCATACCAGAATCAGAGAAAACTCCCTTTTAGATCAGGCGAATAGTGGTCCTATCGATTCTGACTTATCACCCTATTCGTCTTTCCCGTCTCTAACACGTGATACGTTTTCATCACCATCAGTCGGGTTTTCCGATTCGTACCCTGGCCCTACTGTCGCCATTAGCCGACAACCTTAGGTAGCAATCTGGCAGGCAGTCATGCCACCTCATCTAAAAATCGATGTATCCATTTGAATTAAAATAACTTTATTTAACTGGCACACGACTTGCTAACTAGGGCAAGCGTGGCGCTAACCAAATGCGCCTTGTCAGATTAGCCTTTGAATGCTCATACGCATTAAGGCCCATTATGAAAAGGACTTACCCAATGCAGAATCGTCAAACTATCAGCCGTATTGCCGCAGCACTGGTCATTGCAGCCGCTTTCACCAGCCCGGCATTTGCTCATGACGCAAAGCCGACCGAACTCGTTGCTGCCGGCGCGACAGCCCAAGTCGACGACGCAGCCATTACTGCCAAGGTAAAAGCCGCTCTCGTTGCCGACAAGAGCCTTTCCGCCCTGGACATCAAAGTCACCACCCGTGCAGGCCAAGTCACCCTGAGTGGCTCAGTCAACAACCCACAAGCCAGCGAGCGTGCGATGCAAGTTGCATCCCAAGTTGAAGGCGTCAAGGGTGTACAAGACGAGCTTCAAGTAAAAGCGAATTAATTCGAGCACCATAAAAGGTCGCCCGCAGCGTCCTCAACTATCCTCCTGCGGGCGCCTTTTACTTGCTGACTTACCTATACCAGGTTGTTAGCTTCCCGTGCCTTGCCACCAGTTCATCGGTGGTTTTTTTGTACATATCTTCCCGATACTCTTCCTGTACATATCTTTGCTCGTTTCGGCAATCGAAACGAACCATTCACTCCCGCGCAGCAAAATCGTGCTTCCCTCAGCGAGGGAAGCACGATTCAACTGGCTGGTTGCCGGCACACATACACCCCCCATCCAGACAGGTTCAAGAGCCTATTTACGATCTGACTGCACAACTGTGATCAAGGCTTATGTGCTGCTCGAAAGCCTCATGTACCCAAGTACATTTCGTTTTCTGCACCGCTCTACGTCCTGCAGACAGCTGCTCGCAACAGATTGGAAGGCTCCAAGGAATGGCTTTTACATAGGGTAAATGTGCATGCCGAGGGCTTTTCCAACGCTGTATCGTCGCCATACAGCAGACCTTGAACAAAGGTTCTGCGAGAACCTGGACGGATTACAACGCTTCATTCCTCGCTGAGAGCTTGATTACGATCTGTCACGAGCAGCTGTCAGTAGGGTACAGAGCAGCGCAGAAACCGGAATGTACTTGGGTACATGAGGCTTTCGAGCAGCACATAAGCCCTAACCATAGCTGCGCAGTAAGATCGTAAACAGGCTCTACGTAGGTGGATCAAACGCTTGCGCCTAGCCACAGACAGGTGTGAAGTACAGCGCTTTCCGTCCCCCTGCTCAAGAAAGGATTGTTGTGAAACCAGTTATGTGGAAACCGCTTGCCCAGGCACTAGCGGGTGTAGGGGCTTTATCGTTGCTGACCGCTTGTGTCAGTACCACCACCACTACGACTCCCGGTGAACTTGGCGTTGTACGCGACTACTTTGCCAAAGCCGGGCCTACCGCCAAGCCAGCAGAACTCATTGAAGAAAAGTTCGAAGCACAGGTGCAAACACGCCGTTATCGCTTTGTGTCGCAAACCTGGCCGAACGCCTCCTCCACATTGACTAGCGATACACCGCAATGGCAGCACGAGTTACGCATCTACAGGCCTGACAACCTGCGTGCCAATGCACCAACCCTGCTCTATATCAACAACGGTATCAACCTGCCGCCCGATAACCCCAAAGGTAAACCAGTAGCATTTCCTGGTCAGGCGCTGGCCAGCCAGCTTGGTATCGTCGTTGCGGACCTGCATTTCGTACCGATCCAACAACTGTCGCTGGACGGGCGTAAAGCCGGCATTGAAGACGACTTGGTAGCGTATACATGGCGTCGGTTTATCGATGCGCCGGATAAGGAACGATTCAGCTCCTTGCACCTGCCTATGGCGCAAGCCACGCGCGAAGCGATGAACATCATCCAGCAGCAACAAACCCAGGGTACGGCGAGCTTTGTGCTGGCTGGCGCATCCAAACGCGGTTGGACAGCCTGGCTGACTGGTTTGAACGATGAACGCGTAAAAGCTGTCGTGCCTATTGTCGCGGACTTCTGGAATGTGAAGGAGAACTTCACCCACGTTTATCGCAGCTATGGCAATGAATGGCCTGTCGCTTTACGCAACTATGTCGAGCACAAAGTGGTTGACGACATCCTGGCCGACGCTCCCGGGCTCAACCGCCTGACAGCGTTTGAAGACGTAGTGAGCTATCCAACGCAAATGGCGAGGCTCGATAAGTTCATGATCTCGGCAGCGGGCGACGACTTCGCCGTACCCGATTCTGCCTGGACCTATCTGCCGAAATTTACGGGCACAACCATGGTGCGTTACCTGCCCAACCAGTCCCACGGCATAGATAGCACACTGGCGTTCCAGAATATGGGCAAGTATTTGACGCATATGCTGGATGGCAAGCGTACGCCCAGCGTCACAGTTTCATCCGACCCAGCATCCGGTACCGTCACACTCGCAACCGACACCCAGGCGACCAATGCCCGCGCGTGGGTAGCGACAAACCCCACGAAGCGTGACTTCCGTCTTCGTTCCAATATTACTTATCAGCAACGGGATGTCAGTGGCGGATGCGATGCCAGTGGTTGCCGTTACAGCTTTCAGCCCGATCTTTCACAAGCAGGCTGGCAGTCCTACTTTATCGAAGTGGAAAGCGAAGGCCTGCCGCTGACCTCTCCACCAATGATCTGGCCCCAAAATTATCCAAACGGCCAATCAGTGCCGATGACTTATGGCAACCTGAAACTGGGACGGGATAGCACACAGGCTAGTGTCAAGTAATACCTGTCATATTAGAAATAAGCCCAACGCAGGTAGTATTGATCTAGCCTGTGTTGGGTTGCTTTCCTGCAGCCTAAGAACTTGTTCAAAGTCTCGAGAGCTAAAGTCAAACACGCCCGAGGAAGCAGAGTTTCCAAGCGGTAAATGAATATTCCAAGAGTTTTTCTAACGCCCTATCGCTGATGCACAGAAGACTTTGAACAGGTTCTAAATGTTTAGTCCCATAGTGTGCTGGAACGGATCAATCCTGAAACGTTGTGGTTCGGTTGCCCAGATTTTGCAGATATATTCATAAGGGGTTAACCCCTTCAATGTTTTCAATCGACGAGCAAAGTTGTA
>NZ_JBQXDJ010000069.1:0-17988 GCF_052601015.1 Chitinimonas violaceus
ATACGCCACTGGCAGCCGCTCTTGAGTAGATAGAGGACGGCACAAAATACGTCGTATAGGTCGACTCGGCGAGGACAGGTTTTCTTACGGGCACTTTCCAGCAGTGGGCGAATGGTTTCAAATTGTTTGCGACTGACGTCGCTGGGGTAAGCGGTTCTCATTGGGCAAGCATCGCCGGTTTGGGGCTAGATGAAAAGACTTTGAACAGGTTCTAAGAAAGGTGAAGCAGCCATTGACGCGCTCAACCCCAATTTCGAAGAGCGCTATTGGCAGGTTCACCATGCCGGTCAGCCCTATGCGGACAAGCACCATAATTACTTCGCTTTCGCGCCAGCTTATAGATTGGGCTATATGGCTGTATTGCGTTATCCGGCGCGTCTTTTTGAGGAAATAGAAGCTGTGCTGCAGCGTGAGTATGAAGAAGCAAAGGTCAGCACAACGCTGGATTGGGAGACAGGCCGGCTGGCAGCTTTGGCTGCATGGTATCGGGCAGCGGTCTTATCTAAGAACCTGCCTAAAGTCTGCTGTGCGTCAGCAATACGGCGTTGAAAACACCCTCGGAATGCTCATTTACCATAAGTAAACTCCGCTTCCTCGGCTGTTTTCGCCTTGTCTTGCTCTAGCTCGCAAGACTTTAGACAGGTTCTAAGAACCTGTTTACGATCTTACTGCGCAGTTGTACACAGGGCTTATGTGCATTTCGAAAGCCCTATGTACATAAAGATATTCCGGTTTCTGCGCTTCGCCCTGCCTTTGCCTTGCTTGTGATCTTGTGAGGCTTGGAACACGCTCTTCGAACTGGTTCAAGGTTTGCTATCAACTACTCGTGACAGATCGTAAATAGGCTCTGACACAGATGAGGGTGCTGCTAGCACTATGCCTTGTTCCCCTTACATGCCGTGATATTTCAGCACGGCATGGCGCTATAGCCTATTACAGAACTAATAAGCTGTTGGTTGTGCCGGCGAATTGCCATATGAGCTAGCCAATAAGTAGTGCCACACAAATAGCGCCTCCCTGGTTGGGGAATGGGGAAGGGCAGGGGAAAAAGCGGTGCCGAAACAGGGAAGTTTCCGCCTGGGTGAAGTGTTGATACAGCACCGGGTGATTTCGCAAGATCAGCTTAAGCGTGCGCTGGAAGAGCAACAGCGTAGCGGCCGACGCCTGGGCCGCATCATCATGGATCTGGGCTATGCGACGGAGCAGGAAGTCTGTCAGGCCGTTGCTGTGCAGTTGAGCATCCCCTTTATCAGTCTCAAGCAGTTTCCCGTTGATGTGGTCTTTTCACGGCGTCTGCCGGAAGCCCTGGCGCGGCGCGGCCGTGCTTTGCTGCTGGAAGAGCGGCGTGGCAGTCTGATGGTCGGGATGTGCGACCCGACCGACCTGTATAGCTACGATGCACTATCCGGCGCGCTCAAGAGTGAGATCACCCTCGCAATCCTGATGGAAAGTGAGCTTTTACCGCTGCTCGATACCGTCTACCGGCGTACCGAGGAAATCAGTGGCCATGCCCGTGCCCTGGAGCAGGACCTGGGCGATGTGGACAGCCTAAGGCAGAGCCTGGGGGCGGCGAATACGCAAGAGGACGCACCGGTTGCCAAGCTTGTGCAATCGTTGTTCGAGGAAGCCGTGCAGTTGCATGCTTCCGACGTACATCTCGAACCGCAGGAACAACGCCTCAATATTCGTTTGCGCGTCAATGGCTCGTTGCAGCTGCAGACGGCGGGTGATATCAAGATTGCGCCTGCCTTGGCGCAACGGCTTAAGCTGCTGGCGGGGCTGGACATCTCGGAACGTCGCTTACCGCAGGATGGCCGTTTCCAGATCATTGTGCAGAAAGGGCCGGTGGATGTACGTATGTCCACCATGCCTACGCCTTATGGCGAATCGATCGTGATGCGTCTGCTCAACCAGACTGACATGGCGTTGCAGCTCGATAAGCTGGGTATGCCCGAGGACATGTTGAAGCGCCTGCGCGCCATCCTGGGCCGCAGCAGCGGCATGGTGGTGGTGACGGGGCCGACCGGTAGCGGCAAGACCAGCACTTTGTATGCCTCGGTCAGTGAAATCAATCATGTCAGCACCAAGATCGTCACCGTCGAAGACCCGGTCGAATACCGCTTGCCCGACATTACTCAGGTACAGGTGAACGAAAAGATCGAGTTGAATTTTGCCCGGGTATTGCGCTCGGTATTGCGGCAAGACCCTGATGTGATCCTGGTGGGTGAGATGCGCGATCAGGAAACCGCCCAGGTCGGGTTACGTGCTGCGATGACCGGCCACCTTGTGCTGACTACGCTGCACACCCGTAATGCTGCGAATACACCGATGCGTCTGATCGACATGGGCGTGCCGGCGTATCTGGTGGCGGTGTCGCTGCAGGCGGTGATTGCCCAGCGCCTGGTACGGCTTATCTGCCCGCATTGCCAGGAGCCGGCTGATCTCACCGCGCAGGAATCCGAGTGGTTGCGCAGCAATTACGGGGAATCGGCGCTCGGTCTGCGTATCAAGCAGGGAGCGGGGTGCGCGCATTGCCATCGTACGGGTTACTCGGGCCGGGTGGGCATTTACGAAATGCTGGAGATGAACAGCACGCTCACCAGCCTGATCAGCCAAGGTGATCCGCAATCGTTTATCGAGGCGGCGCGTGCGCAGATGCAGGGAAAAACCCTGTTCGACTGGGCGTTGAAGCTGCTGGAGTCTGGCCAGATCACCGTGCGTGAAGTGATGCGCCTAAACAGTCTGTTGGAGGAATGACCGGTGCGGCGCTTTCGTTACCGTGGTCGCAACAAGCGTGGCGAGTCGGTGAGCGGCTTGCAGGAAGCGACGAGTCCGGACAGCCTGGCCAGCCATCTGCTCAACACCGGCATCGTTCCCATCACCATTGATGAGGAGTTTTCACAAAGCCGTCGGGGTGGGTTGGAACAACTGCTGCGGCGTGATCGGGTTACTGATGAGGAGATTCTGCTCTTCACGCGGCAGATGTATTCCATGCTCAAGGCTGGTATCCCCATCATGCGGGCATTGGCCGGTTTGCAGCAGTCGGGTGGCAATGGCCGCCTGGCAACGGTTATCCAGTCCCTGCGCGATAATCTGGAGGCGGGTAGGGAGCTGTCGCAAGCCATGCGTTTGCAACCGGATGTGTTTTCCACCTTGTTTGTCAGCCTGGTTCAGGTGGGGGAACTGACTGGCAGGCTCGATGAAGTTTTCCTTCGCCTGTTTCATTACATGGAGTTCGAACACCGCACACGTCGTCAGATCAGTGCAGCTTTGCGCTATCCGTCTTTCGTCCTGGTTGGTGTACTGATCGCGATAGCCACGGTGAATGTGTTCGTCATTCCTGCTTTCGCACGTGTCTACAAAGGTTTTCATACCGAGTTGCCATTACTGACGCGGGTATTGATCGGTGTCTCGGAATTTTCGGTGAGCCACGGGCCACTTCTTGTTGCCGCGCTGGCCACCTTGATAGTCGGTGTAGGCCTTTACCTTCGTAGTGCCCCGGGGCGTTATCGTTGGCACAGACTGAAACTGCGCCTGCCTATCGTGGGTGACATGGTTCTCAAGGCATCGCTGGCGCGATTTGCCCGTGGTTTGTCCATCACCCTGCAAAGTGGTGTGCCGGTATTGCAGGGTATGTCTGTGGTAGGGCAGATCGTTGACAACGACTATATCGCCCAACGGGTGGAGCAGATGCGCCTTGGTATAGAACGTGCTGAAAGCGTGTTGCAGACGGCAGCAACGGCCGGGGTTTTCACGCCGGCAGTGTTGCAGATGATCGCGGTGGGTGAGGAGACCGGCGACCTGGATGGTCTGATGGCGGAAGTGGCTGACCTCTACGAGCGTGAGGTCGATTATGGTGTGGAGACCTTGGGCGCGCGCATCGAGCCATTGCTGATCATGGTGTTGTCGTTGGTAGTGCTGGTGCTGGCACTGGGTGTGTTCCTGCCTATCTGGGATCTTGGGCGGGTGGCAATGGGTAAGGGGGGATAAGAGCCGCTAACAAAACCCTTCTAGCGTTGTTGAGCAAGCTTGCCGTACACACGTACTGTCTACGCTTGCGCGCCGAGCCAGAATCGCTTCGCTGAGTTTTGTTAGCGACTCTAAATGAGGGAAGGAAAACGAAAAGTGTGACACCACTTTTGAAACGTTCTGTGGAATGTTTCGTAATAGATAGGGGTTAATCACGTGCATTTATATTTCGGACAACGAAACGGCATTTTGGGACATCAATTCATTTATGACGCCAATATATTCCCTATATTTATTGCCTTATTTAAATAGGCGTCTAGCATCAAATCGACTGCAAATAAAAACTGGCTAAATGAGTAAAAAATAATCCAGTAATAAAGGTCTTGATCGGTTCATACCGGTTAATGGTTATCTACATCATGTCTTCAGGAGGAAATCTGATGCGCAGAAATCAAGCAGGCTTCACCCTGCTCGAACTGATCATGGTCATTGTTATTCTGGGTATTCTGGCTGCAGTGGCGCTACCCCGTTTCTTTGACTTATCCGACGATGCCAACACAGCTTCCCTGGCAGGTACGGTGGCCTCAATCAATTCCGGCAATACGATCAACTACGCAGCCCGCAGCGTGGACATCGCCAATGGCGTCGCCGTGGGGAGCCGGCGTGGTGTGGCTGTCTCTACCTGTGCCGATGCCTGGGGTGTGATCGGCACAGGGTCGGCTACTGCACCGACGGGTTACAGCATCGCTTTGCTGGGCGGTACCACACTGCCAACGGCGAGCGGATCGCAATTCACCTGCGTGGTCACCGGACCCAATAGCCATACAGGCAGGGTGGTACTGACTATCGTGCCTTGAGGCCTGCGCTGGCAACATCGCAGCGAGTGTCATGCCGCAGTACGTAGCGACACGATGCCGTGGATTCACCCTGGTCGAGCTTGCCATCACGCTGGTAGTGATGGCGATCCTGCTTGCCGTGCTGGCCCCCCGGTTATTCGATACCTCCCAATTCGCCACCCGCGGCTTTGCCGACCGGTTGATTGCCAATTTACGTTTTGCCCGTGAATTGGCGATTGCGCAACGCGCGCCGGTATATGTACGGCTGAGCGCCAGCCAGGTGCAATTCTGCCTCGATTCCGCCTGCACCCAGGCAGCCACTGGCGCGGACGGTACGACGCCATTTGTGATGGCAATACCCGACGGTCTGACATTGGCGACCACGTCCAATTTTTCTTTCGACGGTCTGGGTGCGACGAGTTTGGGCTCGACATTGTCCGTCAGCCTGGTCGGAGATCAAGTCGTGTTGATTACAGTGGAGGCCGATACCGGTTATGTGCACTGAATTGTGTACAGCACGTTCTACACACAGTGCTTTGCCGTTAATTACGGCAAGGCATCGTGCACATGGCTTTACGCTGCTCGAATTATTGTTCTTCATTTTGATTGTCGGTATTGCCGTGGCTGGGGTCACGCAGATTTATGTGGTATCGGCCGCCGCCAGTGGCGACCCGCTGGTGCGTAAACAGGCATTGAGCATTGCCGAAGGCATATTGGAAGAGGTGTTGTTGCAACCCTTTACTGCGCCCAGCTCGGCTTATTCGGGCACCAATCGTACTTATTTCGACCATGTTTCCGCCTACGACGGTTATGTGGCGCATGGCATCAGCACTGTAGATGGCACAGCCGTTACGGCGCTGTCCGGCTACACAGTGGCGGTGGCGGTTGTGCATCCGTCTTCATCGATTGGTACGGTGGCCACCAGCGATACCTGGGTGATTACCGTGACGGTTACCGATTCGGCGGGGGCCCAGACCATACTGACGGGTTACCGGTTCAACTATGGCTAGACGAAGTACACTCTTTCGCTACTGCCGAACTGGCGGCTTCACCCTGGTGGAGCTGATCATGGTATTGACCATCGTCGCTATCATTTCCACCAGCGTCGCTGTCTTTCTGAACGGACCGATACGTTCCTACTTTCTGAATCGCCAACGGGCCGACCTGACCGCAGTGGCCGATGCCAGCCTGCGACGTCTGAGCCGCGACTTACGGCTGGCGTTGCCCAACAGCATCCGGATGACCACAGGCGGTACGACGCAGTATCTGGAAATGTTACAGACCCGTACTGGTGGCCGTTACCGCGACCAGACATCCAATAGCGGTGGGGGTGACCCGCTCGATTTCACCGGGGACACAGCCTTTGACACCTTGGGCAGTGTGGCTTCCTCGGGCAGTAGCGCCATTGTGGTCAATCAGGACCAGCTGGTGATCTACAACCTGGGCTTTGACACGACCGATGCCTATGCTGGGCAGAACCGCAGCACCATACGTACTGTCAGCGCAGGTAGCCTGGCGAATGAAAGCCATATCACCTTCGACAGCCGTACCTTCCCCTTAGCTTCGCCGGGCAATCGCTTCCAGGTGGTGAGTGGTCCCATCAGCTTCGTCTGCGCACCCGGTGCACAAAATGCCAATGGCGACGGCACGGGTACCTTGACCTTATGGCGCAATTACACGATCCAGACCAGCCAACCCACCACCATGCCGGTGAGCGCCAGCCAATCGCTGATGAGCAACTATGTCAGTGATTGTCAGTTCCAGTACGAGCCGGATACCACGGGCGCACACCAGCGTACCGGCCTGGTGGGATTGCGCCTGACGCTGACGCGAGCGGGAGAGTCGATCACGCTTTATGGGGGAGTGCATGTCAGCAATCTGCCCTGATCGCCTCCTTTACCCGCCTGCTGCGGGTTTTGCCTTGCTCGCCGCTATGTTCCTGCTGGTGATATTGGGCCTGCTGGTCAGCGTTGTACTCAATCTCAGCAGTACAGCGCAGCAAAGCGCGACGCTGGATTTGCAAGGCAGCCGCGCCTATCAGGCAGCGCGGGCTGGGGTGGAGTTTGCAGCTTATCAGGCGTTGAATGCCAATCAATGTTCGTCGGCCAGCAACTTGAGCCTGGGCGGCTTGATGGCGGACTTCACGATCAATCTGGCGTGTACCAGCAGCAGCCACAATGTGGGCGGCAATACGGTGACGGTTTACCAGCTCACGGCCACAGCCTGCAGGTTAACGAGCGGTAGCACCTGCGGTACATCACAACGCGCGCTGAATTATGTGGAAAGGCAGTTGTCGGCCAGTGTACTGCGCTGTGTGGATGCCGGTGGAGGGAGCTGCTGATGGCTTGTCGCTCGCTTCTGTTGCTGTGCATGCTGATATTAGTGCTGAGTAGCCGGGCACAGGCTGCCATTACCTTTGTGGCGGCCAACGTGGCGCAGAGCGCAAATGCCACCAGTACCACTTTGGCAGTTAACGTGCCCGCTGGTACGGTGGCCGGAGATGTGATGCTGGTGCAGTTCGCGACATCGCGTAGTGCTTCTGTCCTTGCTACACCGGCAGGTTGGACCCAGATACGTTCAGATAACCGAACCTATCTCACTGTGGGTATCAGCAAGGCCATCTATTACCGTGTGGCGACCGGTTCCGAGCCAGCTTCGTATACCTTCACGAGTTCATTGTCGGGCGCCCTGGTCCTTACCGCGGTGACCATGCGTGGGGTGGATAATACCTCTCCCATCTTCGGCCATAGTGGCCAGGCTGGCAGCCTGCTTCTTTCCACTGCACCAAGTATTGCCGGTTGCCCTGCCGGTGCCATGCAGATGGGGTTCTTCGGGTTCTCGACCGCATTGCTGAGCCTTACTGTCGGCCCTATTGGTGTAACCACCTATGCCGGTTCCTCCACCAGTCTTCTGCTCGGGCTGACGGTCGTTTCCGATGGGCAGCTCATGGCCTCGGCTGGCACCTGCCCGGCGTTGACTGCCCTGGCTGTGAGTGTCACCGCCAATATTGGCCAGCAGGTTGTGCTGAATCCGGCATCAACGCCCGTCACCATCCATCATTTTGAAATGAACCCACCCACTACGGGGCTGACTTGCAAGGCGCAGAACATCACGGTGAAGGCGTGTATGGATACTGCGTGCAGTACGCTTTACAACGGTTCTGTCGCGGTAACGCTTGCGCCGGTCAGTGGCTGGACTGCGGGTTCGGTACAGACCTTGAGCAGCGGTACCGGCACCTATGCTTTCCAGCCCACCACCGCCGGCAGCTATACCTTGTCGGTCAGCGCGTCGGTGCCCGCGTTGGCTTCGGGTGGGGGGACGACGTGTCCCACAGGAGGAAACGGTACCTGTACCATCCAGGTCTACGATAGCGCCCTTGTATTCTCTCCCACGATTCCCAACCAGGTGGCGGGGCTGAACTCCGGTACGCTGACACTGGCTGCGTTGGGTACCGACCCGGCTACCCAGCAGTGCATCCCGGCTTTTGCCAATGTCACGCGCACGGTTTCGTTCTGGAGCAGCTATGTCAACCCAGCCAGTGGCACCAAGGCTTTGACGCTGACAGCGAACCCATCGGGTGCCAGCAGCACTTCAGCCATCAGCGGCAGCTCGCCCGGTACGGCGTTTTCCCTGGCTTTCAACGCCAGTGGCCAAGCGCAGGTACGAGTCAATTACCCCGATGTAGGGCGCATCACACTGAACGCGCTGTATACGGGCTCTATACCGAATGGGGACTTGGGTTTGAGCATGGCCGGTAGCGCCAGCTTCACCGTCAAGCCCTACACCCTGCAGCTGAGCAATATCAAGCGTGTCAGCGACAACACGAGCCCCCCGAGCAACCCGACCAATGCCAGTTCGCCTTTCTTTGCCCGTGCTGGTGACTCGCTCGGGATGACGGTGACAGCGCTCAATGCCTCGGGTGTGGCGACGCCGAACTTCGGGCTCGAAACGCCGGCGCAGGGCAGCGTGATCATCGCCAGCCTGGTTGCGCCTGCAACCGGCACCAATGCCACCGCACAGAACAGCAGCGGCAGCAGCCAGTACGGTGGCTATCTGCTCAGCAGTGGGTTCAGCAGCGGCGCTGCCACCCTGAGCAATCTCATCTGGAATGAAGTTGGCATCATGACCTTGACGCCCCATGTGGGCACCAGCGCAGGCGGCCTGGATTATCTGAGTACAGGCGATCTGGGCAGCGGCGATGGTTCGGTATTGACGGCCTCGGCCAACCTGGGGCGGTTCGCACCCCACCGTTTCGTGGTCAGTGCCAACAGCCTGACCAATCGCAGCGATCTGAGCTGCAGCCCAGCATCCAATTTCACCTATCTGGGCGAACCGCTGCGTGCCCTGTTCAGCCTCAGCGCTGTGGCGGCTGGCGGGAGTGTGACCCGTAATTACGACAGTACCCTGGGTTTTTCCAAGATGAGCAGCAGTACGGCGCTGGGGTTTGCCGCAGCCGATATCACGAGTGGTGTGACCACTGCGCTGAGCAGCCGAATGACCAGCAGCAGCCAGTCGCTTACCTGGTCGTCCGGTGTCGCCAGCGTCAGCCAGCCTCTGGTGATCAGCCGGGCCACGAGCCCGGACGGGCCTTTCCTGAACGCCTATATCGGCACACAACCGGCCGATACCGACAGTACTGCGCTTGCATCCAGTGCGCTGGATCTGAATGTGACGGGCAGTGGCGGCAATACCCACCAACGGCTGGGTTCGACGATCTTGCGCTATGGTCGGCTCAAGCTCAGCAATGCGTTGGGGTCGGAACAATTGGATCTGCCTATCCCGGCTGTGTTGGAAAGTTGGGCCCAAGGCTTCAGCCAGAACTACAACGATAGTTGCACGGTGGTGCTGCCCAGCGGGATAGGTGTGGCCAGCCTTGGTAATTATCTGGGCAGTCTGACCAGCACGAACATGCCTAACAGCAATATCCAGTTCGGTACGGCACCGGTCGTGGCCAATCAGGGCAAGGTGACGCTGAGTCTGCTGAAGCCCAGTGGCGGTGCAAGGGGGAGTGTGGATTTGACGATGAATCTGGATACCAACGGCTTTGGCTATCTGAAAGGTGCTGCAGTAGGGGCTAATTTCAATGCCAGCCTGCAACCTTGGGCGCGGGCGACTTTCGGGCTGTATCAGACCCGTCAGCCGGTCATCTACCTGAGGGAAAACTATTGATGTCGCTTACCAGGCAGGCACGAAGGGAGGGGGATGCGTGATCTTTTGCTCAGATTGCTAGGGCGGCAGCCTGCCGTACCTGACTGGCTGGCTGTCATGCCGGGCCCAGAAGGGTGGAATTTCGCGCAGATTTCCCGTCGCGACTCCCGCCCGTTGCTTTACACCTATCAGACGATCGACCCTGATCTGCTGCGGGCTGGCCGCCTGGGCAACCAGAAGGGCGTCGTGACCTTGCTCGGCTCGCAAACCTACCGGCTGTTGCAGATAGAAACGCCCAATGTGCCACCTGAAGAGATGCGTACGGCGGTACGTTGGCAGGTCAAGCCGATGCTGGAGACCCATATCGATGATGTGACGATTGATGTGCTCGACATCCCCCAGCCAAGTAAGGACACGAACCGGCCTGCACTGATGCTGGTGGTAGCGGCCAATAACGATGTGGTGGCCGACTGTGTGAACCAGTTCCGGGAAATGCAGGTGCCCTTGGAGGCGATCGATATTCCTGAGCTTGCGCTGCGTAACATCGCCTCATTGTTTGAGCGGCCCGGGCATGCCGTTCTACTCGCTTGGTTCGGTATGGAATACGGCATGTTGCTGGTGGTGCGCGATGGCGAACTCTATATGGTGCGCAATCTGGAGAGCGGGGCGCAGAAGTTGATTCGTGATGGTCCGGAGCGGGATACCCACCTGGACCGCATCCAGCGTGAGATAAGCCGGACGGTTGATCATGTCGACCGCTACTTCCGTGATCTGGCGCTCAGTCATCTGGTACTTGCCTTGCCTTGTGATCCGACACCTTTGTTGGAAGCGCTGCGGGACCATATGGACCTGCCGATAGAAGTCGCCGATCTCGCCAATCAAATGGATGGTATAGCCGAGCTGATACCCGATCCGCAGCGTCAGGTGGAAGCCATGCTGCTGCTCGGTGCTGCGTTGCGTGAAGGTGCGAGGGCATCATGACGCAACAGATCAATCTTTTCAGCCCAGTCTTCAAAACCAAACCCGTCACCTTCGGCCTTATCTGGTTGATTTGTGTGGTGGCGTTGATTCTTTCATCGGCGTTTGGGGCCTGGTGGTTCAGTACACGGCAGTTGAACTCGGTTGAGGATCACCTCGCCGTTTTACAGACCAGCAAGACGGCATTGGGGCGAGATATGGAAGCCCTGATACGCGCTGGGGATATGTCGCCGGCGCCACGTGTCGAGCCGGAAAAGAACACGCCGGTGGCGGATGTCCGGACCAGTCAGGCAACCCTGCAGGCGCTGAAGAACAGCCGGCATGGTACTGCTTTCTCCGCCTATTTTGATGGCTTGGCGCTAGCCCAGGCAGAGGGAGTCTGGCTGACCGGCTTTGTTGTGCGGGCAGGCAGTTTGAGCCTGCAGGGCAGGGCGAACTCGGCCACTTTGCTGCCTGCTTATCTGGATGCATTGAACCAGCAGAAGGTGTTTACCGGCAGCGAGTTTCAGGGCATGCATATCGGTGGGGTCGAGAACAATGGCGGGGGCATACGTTTTGAGTTGCAAAACCAGGCTGCCAGCTTGCCCAAGGGGAATCCATGATGGGCAAACTGCTTGGCACCTTCCGGCGATGGCAACGGAACTATGACTTGCAGCCTATGCGGCAACGCATGCTTAGCATCGTGGTGGTATTGATGTGTCTGGTACTGGCTCTGGACCTTGGTCTGCTGCGGCCCATATCGGTCCGGCGTCAGCATGCCATCCTGGCGCTGAAAGAAAGCCGCAGTGCCCTCGATGCCTTGAACGGCCAGTTGGGCCGTTACATCCTGCCGCGTAAGACGAAGAGTCAGGTTGTACAGGAAACTGCCGAGAAACCCTGGTGGTCGTTACGCCAGGACCTGATACCGCCTGACCGTACAGCCGGCTTGCTGCGCGACTTGGTGGTGGCTGAGCCTGGCTTGAAGCTCGAACAGCTGGAAACCCTGCCGGCAGTTGTGCTGGTACCCGACACAGCGGGCGCCAAGAAGATCTGGCAGCACCGCCAGCGCCTCAAGCTTAAGGGAGAGTACTTCGCATTACGTAACTACCTGCACCGGCTGGAAACCGGGCCGTGGCGGCTGTATTGGGAAGAGTTGACGCTGGAGGCTGATGGCAGCGGCCAAGCTGGCCTGACGGTATTGATTTCGAGCTTGAGTGAGGATGCGCCATGGCTGTCCTTATAAGAACCTGTTTACGACCTTACTGTGTAGTCGCGATCAGGGCTCATGTGTTGCTCGAAATCCTCATGTGCCAACGTACATTCCGATTTCTGCGCTGCGCTTTACCCTGCTGGCAGCTGTTTGCGACAGTTCGTAAACAGGTTCTAAGACTCTGCCTTGCCTCGTTGCTGTGCGGGACCGTCTCGGCAGCGCCACAGCCGCGTGACCCGACCCGCTCGCCATCACAAGCCAAAGTGCAGCTCCAGTCGCAGGAAAATCCGGCGGCAACCGAATCGGCGGCCGCCTTGCAATTGACCTTGATACGGCTGCGCGGCAAGCGCCCTGTTGCCTGGATAAATGATCGGCCTGTGACGATAGGCGACCTGATCGAGGATGCAAAAGTGTTGGCGATTGATACCCGTGGCGTGACCTTACTGCGCGCCGGCCAGGCACACCGTTTGTTGCTGGCCCCCGATGTGAGCATCAAGCGGCCCGCGGTACGCGTGGTTCGCAAACCCCATCCCCTCGTCGAGAAGCCCTCGCCATGAAAAATACCTTACTGGGCCTGTGCAGCTTTTCCGTGCTGTTAGCCGGGTGCGCGAATACTGTCGACCGCCGGATCAACCTTGCCGAAATCGATAAGGCGCTGGCCTCCATCAGCCCGGTTACAGTGCCCAGTGATGGGGCTGTCATTGACGCGCTTTTGCCTGCTCCTACACTACCGATTTCCAAGACCCTGGCAGACTCGTTGTCGCCGCGCTTTGACCTCGTGGTGAACAACGCCCCTGTCCAGCAGGTGTTGATGGGCATGGTGGCCGATACCCCCTACAACATGCTGGTACACCCAGACATCAAAGGCACTGTCACACTGCAATTGAAGAATGTTAGCGTACCCGAGGTGATGCAGTCGCTCAGTGACCTTTACGGTTACGACTACCGTATCGATGGCAACCGGATTACCGTGCTGGCGCCTGGCCTGCGCACCAAGGTATTTTCGATCAACTACCCTACCTCGCTGCGCAATGGGGAGTCGGAAGTCCGGGTGATTTCCGGTTCGTTGACGGATACCAGTGCAGGTAGCAGCAATTCGGGTGGGACGGGCCTGTCTGGCGCGAACACCGTGGTGAACAGCACGCGGGTGAGGACCAGCAATCGCAACGACTTCTGGCAGAACCTTGCCACTTCGCTGGGTGTACTGGTGCCGGCAGGGGAAGGGCGGAGCGTGCTGATCAATGCTGAAGCCAACCTCGTGATGATACGCGCCATGCCCAAGGAGATCAGGGCGGTGGAGGAATACCTGAAGGTGGCGCAGAACACCCTGGTGCGGCAGATAACGCTGGAAGCCAAGATACTCGAAGTGCAACTCAGCGATGGTTTCCAGAGCGGTATCAACTGGAATGTACTGGGCTCGCACCATGGCAAGCCTGTTGTGGTGGGTGCGGGGGTGAATGGCAATAGCCTGAGCTACCCGACGCCAGGAATAGTCCCAAAGACGACGACCGACACCATGGCCAATGTACTTGGCGTTGGGGTGAGCGCTGCAACGGGCCGCACCGCCAGTGGCTTGTTTGCTTTGGCTCTGCAAACTTCCGACTTTGGCATGATGTTACAGCTACTGGGCAGCCAGGGTTCGGTGGAGGTGCTGTCCAGCCCCCGCATTGCGACATTGAACAATCAGCAAGCCGTCCTCAAGGTGGGCACCGATGAATTCTTCATCACCGGCATCACCAACAACAACACCACCACCGGTAACTCGGTTACCTCATCACCATCATTCACCACCCAGCCTTTCTTCTCGGGTGTGGCTTTGGATGTCACCCCGCAGATCGATGGTGATGGGAATGTGATCCTGCACATCCACCCTTCGGTCAGCGAAGTCAATACGGTGACCAAGCAGATAGACCTTGGCAGTGGCGGCACTTATAGCCTGCCGCTGGCTTCCAGTACCATCAAGGAAACTGACAGCATCGTACGCGCCAAGATGGGGCAGGTGATTGCCATCGGTGGGTTGATGAGCCGTACTTCGTCGCGTAATCGCAACGAAGTACCCGGTTTAGGACGCTTACCGGTGATGGGACGGCTGTTTAGCAACGACAATCAAAGCTCGGTGAAGCGGGAATTGGTGATTCTGCTCAAGGCCACCATCGCCGATGAGGACAGCGAGGCATTGCGGGAACGCCTATCGCAAATTGAAACTGCGCCAAAGTAAGGTTCTGCCATGTACCTGACTCATTTCGGCTTCGAAGCGGCCCCGTTCGGTTTGACCGCCAATCCTGATTTCCTCTACACCACCCGGTCGGTGCGCGAGGCGCTGGAAACCCTGCGTGTGGCGGTGGAAACCGGCGAGGGCATCGTCAAGATCACGGGCGAGGTAGGTAGTGGCAAGACCTTGCTCTGCAATGCTTTCATACGCGATGTCCCGTTGGATAACCGGGTGATTCATCTGGTCAGCCCTGCCTTGCCGCCCGATGAGCTGTATATCGAACTGGGTTGGCAGCTGGGGATAAAGCCGGTGATCAACCTCGGCGTGCCCCACATCACGGAAATCCATCGTGCTCTGATCAAGCTCGCCAAGACAGGCCGTCGTCTGCTGCTGTGTCTTGATGAGGCACAGATCATGGCATCGGGCAGTCTGGAAGCCTTGCGGCTGTTGTCGAATCTGGAGCTGGACGATCGCAAGCTGGTGCAGATTGTTTTATTCGGCCAGCCCGAACTGGACCAGCGCCTGCGCCAGAAGAATATGCGCCAGTTCAAGCAGCGCATTACTTTCGACTACCGCCTGCGTGGCATCGCGCCATCCGAGCTGGTGGGTTATCTGGAATATCGCACCTATGTGGCAGGCAGGGTGGGCAGCAATCTCTTCACGCCAGGCGCGTTGTGGCTGTTGAATCTGGCAAGTCGTGGTCTGCCGCGCTTGGTCAATCTGCTCTGCCACAAGGCGTTGATGCTGGCTTATGGCCGGCAACGCTACAAGGTGGACTGGAGCGACATGATGCTGGCGATACAGGACAGCGCAGCCGTGTTTGATGTCCTGCCTATACATCACTGGCTGTGGATGCGCTTGTTGCGCTGACGGGGAAGCCATGAGCGCGATCAACAAGATGTTCGACGATTTGTATGGACGCGACGCTGCCCTGGCCGCAAGCGACCGGTATTACCGCCGCCGTTGGTTTTTGAGCTGGCGGCTTTTTGTGTTTGTGTTGTTTGTATTGGGCATGGCCTGCGGCTGGTATGGCTGGCAACGGCTTGCGCCGAAAACTGAGCGTACCAGGCCACACTATCGCCCTGTAGCTACCCCCACACCTATCGTGGTGACAGTGGCGTTGCCTGACGACGCAGGGTTGATGACGGCACCCCCC
Source organism: Chitinimonas violaceus (assembly GCF_052601015.1). Taxonomy (NCBI): domain Bacteria; kingdom Pseudomonadati; phylum Pseudomonadota; class Betaproteobacteria; order Neisseriales; family Chitinibacteraceae; genus Chitinimonas; species Chitinimonas violaceus. The sequence continues at coordinate 15,489 of NZ_JBQXDJ010000069.1, forward strand.
ACACAAGCTACCACTGTGCATCTGCTGCAGCCAGTGGAGCCGCTTCCACAATCTGATACCGCGTCTGATGATCTGCTTGCGGCTTCGCTTACCTATGTGCCTGCCAAAGAGAAGGTCGAGGAGGCCGCTATCAAGCCGTCCGATATTATCCAGGCTGTGGTCATCGTCCCTCCCGATTGGCCCAATGCGTCGTCTACCCCTATCAAGAAGACCAAGCCGACCCAGGAAGAAGAACCCTGGCTAGCCATGTTGGCCAAGCAGGAGGTGGTACTGGCGCCTGATGATTGGCCCAACCTGCCTGCTGGCGACCAAAAGGACATGCCACTTAAGAAGGAAAAGGAGCTCAACAAGTCGTCAGTTCAGAAGCCTACCCGCCAGGTGATGCCAGCCCCTGCAATTGAAGTTGCAAGCGAATCCCCACGCAGCCCTGGCGGCAAGCAACCGAAAGCAGGTAAAGCTGAACCACAGGGTGCAGCAGGGCGCGATGCGATCAAACAGGTTTCCAGCCAGCAGGAGGCGGAGCATCGTTACGCCCTTGCAATGGCGCCAGGCCAGACGGCGGCGCAAAGGGAAGCCAACCTGCGCCAGTGTCTGGTACTGCAACCCATGCATGTAGCGGCACGCGGCCTGCTGGCGGACTTGCAACAGCAGTCAGGCCAGTCCGAACGGGCGGAAGATACATTGAACGAGGGGCTGCGGTTGTCGCCCAACCAGTTGGAACTGGTCATGGCCTTGGCCCGTTTGAAGGTAACGCGTAGTAACTTACCTGCTGCGGTGGAAGTACTGCAACGCTATCAACCGAGCGGGCAGGAGCCAGGAGAGTTTCATGCGATGGCGGGGGCGATCCAGCTCAAGGCTGGTCAACACCAGGCTGCTGCGGTCGCTTACCGTCAGGCACTGGCTCGTAATCCAGACCAAGGGGACTGGTGGGTCGGGCTGGGGATGGCCCTCAAGGAAGCTAATCAGCCTGCTGCAGCCAAAGATGCGTTTTCGCGGGCGGCGCATGCGCCGGAGTTGTCGCCCAAGTTGGCGAGTTATGTGGCCAAGCAGCTAGGTGAAACTGCCCGGCCTTAGAACCTGTTCACGATCTTACTGTGCAGCTGTGATCGGGGCTTATGTGCTGCTCGAAATCCTCATGTACCCAAGTACACTCCGGTTTCTGCGCTGCTCTGCACCCCGCTGACAGCCGCTCGCGACAGATTTTGAACAGGTTCTTAGAACCTGTTTATGATCTTGCTGCGCAGCAAGATGGTAAGCAGATGCTTAGAGTCGCTAACAAAACCCAGCGAAGGGATTCTGGCTAGGCACGCAAGCGTAGACAGTACGTGGTACGGCAAGTTTGCGCAAAAACGCCAAAAGGGTTTTGTTAGCGGCTTTGGAGCGCCTTATATGACCATCACCATTACTGCGTTTGAACGGTCACCCGATGGCGGTAAAGGGCTGGCGCGTGATATGTGCGTTCGTTGGGCGTTGGAGGAGGTGGGTCAATCTTACGAGGCTCACCTTGTTTCGTTCCAAGCGATGAAGGAGCCTGTACATCTGGCGCTTCATCCTTTCGGCCAGATTCCAACCTATGAGCAAGGCGATCTTGCCCTATTTGAGTCAGGGGCAATCGTCTTCCACATTGCCGAGCGCTATGCAGGCCTGCTACCGGACGATACCAATATACGGGCGCGTGCGATCACATGGATGTTTGCTGCGCTCAACACGGTGGAGCCACCGATCCTTGAACTTGCGACTGCCAGATTGCTGGAGTCAGACAAGCCTTGGAATAAGGAGCGTCTGCCTCTGGTTGAGGATCGCGTCCGTGATCGGTTGAAGCAACTTTCGGCTTATCTTGGTAGTGCCGACTGGCTTGATGGTGCGTTCAGCGCAGGTGATCTGATGATGGTGTCGGTGCTGCTTAGACTGAGATCGTCGGGCATGCTGGACGAATTCCCGAATCTGGCTGCCTATGTCGCCCGCGGCGAATCACGGTCTGCTTACAGGCGGGCTTTCGATGCGCAATGGGCTGTTTATACCGGCAGGCGAGATCCGCCCTGATCTCGAAGTTGTCATCCAAGTTTTTCGTTCAACCTATCTGGGTTCTGATACCTAAGAACCTGTTCAATTATCTGTCATGAGCAGCTGAGCAGATGCGGTCTATTCCATCAGTTCAATAGCTTTCTTTGCAATATCTATACATTGAACAATTTATTCGAATATTTTATCAGATAAATTATATTTAAAATCCAATGAAAATTAGAATTATTCAATAAAATTAAGGGTTTCCCTACGGTCAAAAATTTTGACAATGTATGTATGGCAGAATGATGGCGATCGTAATTAGGAGAAAATTGATTGCCACCCGCTCCCCCTGCCAACCCGCCCCTAGATACCGCCGCCAGCGCAATCGGCTGCCTCAATATCCTGCTGCAATTCCTGCGCTTACCCGCCAATAGCGAACAGCTGCAACGCGAACTGGCTGGCCAGCCCGTTGACGGTGCACTGTTGGTACGGC
>NZ_JBQXDJ010000070.1:0-17694 GCF_052601015.1 Chitinimonas violaceus
TTTTGCGTGGTTGGAGAAGTGCCGTCGATTGTGGAAGAACTGTGAACGCAAGCTCGACACCAGCTTGCAATTCATTCAGTTTGCCTTTCTGACTCTTCTTCTGCGGAGACTTTGAACAGGTTCTTAGATACTGGGGGTGGGGGCATCGGATCCGAATGCCAAGCAATATTCGCCATGTTGTTCACTCCTAGATGCACTACATCGATAAGCATGATCGCGCAAATCTCATGCCCGCATGATAGGTCGCATCAGGACTGCTTTAGTATTGAACAAGACAATTATTTAATATCCAAGCTTTGTAAGAATTACACATAGCACTATAAAAATTTCAAATAGCCCACCAATGGTTTACGTCAATTCAATAGGTTTTAAATCCCGTATCTAGGATTGCTGAAAGCCCTTTCAGCACCATCAATTGTCTTTGAAATAAGTTGTGCGAATACAGGCATGCTGCTTGCTGCTATCGACCAAAACCGTTTTTACAGTTAAGGCCTTAGGTATTGAATTAGTGAATCGAAATTGCTATCTCTGCCATCACCCGATAGCAGTAAGTTTGAATTTCCACGAAAATCTACTCACTAATACAAAACACTAAGAAGACCATCGTGGTGAAAGATAAGCCAACAAATACGCCAACTTTGGGCAACCCCTCTCGCCTGCCCCAAAGCCCAAACTTGGCTGGTGCACAACGTGCATTGATGATCCTGATTTCCCTCTCTGTCCTGCTCCCCGCCTCTTTTTTCATTTACCTGCTTTTCACTAGTTACCACAGTGCCCGCCAAACCGCCCATGACCGGGTCAACAATTTTGCCGATGTCATTCAGGAGCATGCGCTCAAGACCACCGAAACCAACCAACAACTATTAGGACGCATCCGGGATTTGATCGACCAACGCAGTGAGGCAGACCTGCGAACCAACGAGCGTGATATACACCGTCGTTTCGCAGGCTTCGTACGCGGGATTCCACAATTGGCCGGTATCGGCATCGTCGGATCGGATGGCCGGATCATTGCTTCAAGTAATACTTACCCGGTACCTGGGGATTTCAGCATCGCAGACCGCGACTATTTCAAAGCGGTACAAAGCGGCACACCACTGTATGTATCCGGCGTCATAGCAGGCAGGATCAACCATCGACCCATCTTCAGTATCAGCGTCCCCTACCACAATGCGGAAGGCAAATTTGCCGGCGCAATACTGGTGTCGTTAAAGCCAAGCTACTTCATCGAGTTCTACTCGGACCTGATCAAATCCTACCCCGGTATATCGCTGAAACTGACGCAGGAAGAAGGACGGGTACTGGCGCATGTGCCCAATCCCAGCTATCCCCTAGCATCGCGCAATAAAGATAAAGGAAACCAGACGGCTTTGCCCGAATGCACAGGCAAAGACAGTACGACACCTCCCTGCCTAGACCGCTTTACCTCCTTCCGCAAAGTACCCGCCTATCCGCTTTATGTCAGCGCCAGCTACCCAAGCATGATCTGGCGGCATAACTGGTACCGCTATATTGCAATCCTTGCTGCCTTTACGTTCATCCCTACATTATTCCTGGTCAGTGCCCTCTTTGTTGTCCGTCGTCGCCTACGTAGCGAGAGTGAAGTGTTGCGTCGCTGGCGTGCTGAAATCAGCGCCCGCGAAGCCATTGAAGCCGCATTCAAACAAACCGGCCGTTTGGAGGCGCTTGGCCAGCTGACCGGGGGGGTAGCCCACGATTTCAACAATCTGCTCATGGTCATTGCCACCAGCGCCATGGTGCTGCGCAAGCGGGTCAGCGACCCGAGCCTCATCTCCACATTGGAAACACTGGAACGTGTTGTGGAATCTGGCCGCCGTTTGACTCGCCAACTGCTGGCCTTTGCGCGTAAACAGCCCTTGAGGCCGGAAGTCATCCACTTCGCAGAACGGATGAAGGGATTTACCGAGCTCCTACAGGCTTCAGTTGGCGGCCGGGTGACGCTGAAGGTCGACCTGCAACCCGATCTTGCCCACATCAAAGTGGATGGCTCCGAGCTGGAGCTGGCCTTGCTCAACCTCACGCTGAATGCCAGGGATGCCCTGCCTAATGGCGGTGAGCTGACTATCGCAGCACGCAATGTCACATTGACCGATGAGCAAACAGATATACAACTTACCGGGGATTTCGTCTGTATCAGCGTATCGGACAATGGGCTGGGTATTGCGGAAGAAGATAAGGAAAGAATCTTCGAGCCCTACTTCACCACCAAGCCCATCGGCAGCGGCGCTGGCCTGGGTCTAGCACAGGTGTACGGCTTCTGTCGTCAATCTGGCGGCCTGGTAACGGTTGAGAGCGAACTCGATGCAGGCACACGTATTTCAATGTTCCTGCCAGCCACCAATGCCGAAGTTGCGCTGACAGACACTGCACCGGTGGTAGAGCAACCGATAGGAAAAGCAGGCAAAGCCCTGCTGGTGGAAGACAACCCGGATGTGGCCCGTTCCAGCCAGACCTTGCTCGAACACCTGGGCTACACGGTCGACATGCTCCCTTCCGGTAAGGAAGCGTTGCTTGCAGTTACCCGATCCAAGCACAAGTGGGACATCGTCGTGAGCGACGTGATGATGCCGGGCGAATTGGATGGTATTGCCCTGGCGCTCGAATTACAGCGTTGCAGGCCGAACCTGCCGGTACTACTTGTTACCGGCTACGCCGCAAAATTGGAAGAAGCCCAAAAAGCGGGGCTACATGTATTGGCCAAGCCATACAACACTGCCATGCTGGCCCGTGCGCTTAAGGAAGTCTATGCATCGCACCGCCAACACGTTGCAATCTGAATTTCAAAGCGCTTCATTCAGCAGGCACAAACTTGGAACCTGTTTACGATCTGTAGCGAGCAGCCGTCAGCAGGGTGAAGCGGAGCGCAGAAACTGGAGTGTACTTAGGTACATGAGGCTGCGAACTTCTTGGTGCGTAAGCACCGTAGCAGTTCGGCGTCCCCCTTGCGGGGGCTTTCGAGCAGCACATGATCCCTGATCACGGCTGCACAGTAAGATCGTAAGCAGGGTCTCAGGCAATCAGTCGCAGCAATGCATCCACATGAATCGGTTTAACCAAATGATGGTCAAACCCCGCCGCCTCGCTCTGCTTACGATCGGATTCCTGACCATACCCAGTCAATGCAATGAATTGACATTGTTTTGAATTAAGCTTGGCCCGCATCTGTACTGCTAATTCATACCCACTCATCACCGGCAGGCCGATATCAAGCAGTATCAAGTCCGGCGTCAGCTCATCCATTGCTTTTAACGCAGTAAGGGCATCGTGAAACACCGCTACGCGGTGGCCCTCTTCCATCAGTAACCGGCCCAGTGAATCTGCCGCATCCACGTTATCGTCAACCAGCACGATCTGCCGTAAACCTCGCACTAGCGGTGCTTCCTGGCGTTTTTCGACCACAATCGCTGCCTTGTCTTCCTTCGGTGTGCTTACTGGGAGGTGGATGACAAACTCGCTCCCCTGATTGGGGCCATCACTCATCACCGTAACCGTCCCATCATGCAAAGTCACCAGCTTTTTCACCAAGGCCAGGCCTATGCCTAGCCCTCCTTCAGAACGCTCATGATCGCGCTGCCCCTGGAAAAAGGGCTCGAATACGCGATCAATCATCCCAGGTGATATGCCCTGACCATTATCTTTCACGCTGATGACAACTTCGTCACCCTCTCGTTTGGCCATCAGATGAATCTGGCCGCCACGTTTCGTATATTTCGCCGCATTGGTCAGGAGGTTCGCCACAACCTGCGCCATCCGCACCGGATCCAGGTCACACAGCAACCCAGTCGATGGCACATCCATCGTCAACCGGTGCTGCTGCTGATCCACCAGGGCGCTGGCCATCTCAACAGCTTTGGCCATTACCGTCGCTATTTCCAATAGTTCCCGGCGCAATTCGATTTTGCCCCGGGTAATTCGGGACACATCCAGAAGGTCATCGACCAATCGGGTCAAATGATCCACTTGGCGTTGAATGATGGCCTGTTCCGGTATGTTCTGGCCGCCACCACGCTTTCTCATCAGCTGCAGCGCAGAAACGATGGGCGCCAACGGGTTTCTGAGTTCATGGCCCAACATGGCCAGGAAATCGTCCTTCATATGGTTGGCAGATTCCAACTCATCCAATAATTTGTTGCGTTCCGTATTTGTCTTTTCCAGCACCCGGCGGCTTTGTACCAGCTCGGTTACATCAATCGCGATGACCATCAGGCCATAAACGGCGCCATCCTGCTTTTTCAAAGGATCGATATTGAACTTGTAATAGCGCTCCTCCATCTCCCCAGTCCCATGCAGATCCACCAACATCGGCTGTTCTTGGGCAACGTAGGGCTCACCAGTTTTGTAGACCGTATCCAGCGCTTCCAGACACTGGGCAAAAGTACGCTCAGGAAAGGCTTCGGTATAAGAGAGAGCGACGAGATTCGACCGTCCCATCATCTGGCAATACAACGGATTAGCCAGCTTGTAGACATGATCGGGACCGGTCATCAGCGCCGCGGCGATCGGCGCCTTCATCAAGAGGTTGTTCCGTTCCCATTCGATCTGTTCACGCGCATACCGATCGGTAACGTCACGTGTGAAACAACGGGTATAGCTCAACTTGCCCTGCTCGAAGTACCCATTCGAATTGATCAATACATGCTTGATGGTGCCATTTTTGCACCGTAACGAAGCTGGCTGATTGAAGAGACTTTCGCCATTGGTCAGTCTTTCCAGAATGCTGCGGATGAGGTCCTGTTCAACATGGAACTTCGCAATGTTCTGACCAAAGAATTCCTCCTCCTCGTAGCCCAGCAGCATCAACTCAGCACGATTCGCCCATAGGATGGTCCCATCGGCAGCCACCCGGTGTATGCCTTCTGCCGCATTCTCCAAAAACTCGGACAGCTCTTTTTCCCGCTGAGTCAGCGTCTGTTCTGCCACAGAGCGTTGGTTTGCCTCGTGCTGCAAGGCCATCGACTGTTGATGGAGCTCAGCTATCGCCTTCTCTTGAGAAGCCCGGGTGTGTGGAAGCTCAATCTGACGCGGCGTACGTACATGGGTATGGGCGTTGCAAACATGCTTGAACACTTCGCTATACGCGGCACTGGCAAACATATTGATGTGATAGGCGCAAAACAGCGAAAACTGCTGCCGCTTGGCGAGGTCACACCATAGTCCTTCCAAGCGGATTGCAGCGTCCGAGTTATGCCTGGCGCACAACAAGGCCACCATCTCCCCGAATACATGCACAGACCGCCGACCACCATCCGATGCCCGGACAATCAACGCCTCTCCCATACTCATAAAGGCTTCTGCGTCGAGCGTATCACCCACCATAAAACGGCTGAGCGTGTCTGCAGCGTCAAGCAGGATTAATTCACCCGTGTGGCCACGCTCGCCTTGCGCTGCCATCCCATTCATATTCAGGGCTTGGCTAAGCGCGGCACGGTGAGTAGGTGTAGCAACGGCTATAGCAGCCCCTCCCCTGCGCAGTGCATCTGCCAGGAAGGTGGCAACTTCATCGATGAGGAAAGCATCGTCATCGTAGAACTGAACGATATGCGCAGTTGAAAAGTAATGTGCTGACGGGGCAGAACGGAACAATTTTTCCTCCTCGCTTCAATGAAGCGAAAGCAAGGACAGCCTAAGGTGAAGACACACCAGCAGATGGCAAGGTTTCACCATCTGTGATCGAAATGTACAAAAAAAGTACAGTCCAGATTTACCCACTCGGGCTATCAATTTTTCCCAGTCTATAAGCTGGCATTCACTTGCGTAACAAGCTTGTCGGAATAATCCTCTATTACGCTATGAATTGACCATACGACTGTCGGAAAAAGATTAAATTGTGGGTATTTGGAGAAAAAGGAAGGAGGGAAAACGTCAGCACTTAATATTTAATAAGTGTGCCGATGTCGTTGAATTCTCGTGGAGTATAGCTGATCTACCTCAGGTAGCACGAGAAATCGTCAGCAGGAACGTAATATTATTTACGAATAGATTTATAAAATATAATTACCAACATCGCCTGATGTACACAAAACAAAGTCATATCTTATAGGCAAGTTGTCTATTCATTTATGACATTGTGAACATCGAAAAATTCGGACATGAATACGGCCCACCATCATGTTTTCCAGTATTTTTTAAGTCTATCGAAGACCTTTATTTGTTAGTGTACTTAATTAAATTACCCTGTTGTCAGTCGAACCTCCCTTATCAGAGACGTTACCATCTACCTCTATAACGCTGAATTGGCCATCACTTTCCAGGTAAGCCGCTTTTACACGCATCAGATCTTCGATGCCGTGCTCTCTTAATTTGGCCTTTAATTCGTCCACGGTCATGAATTCCTTACGCAGGTTTTTATGCAAGATTCGGCCATGACGAATCAATATAATCGGCGGCGGTTCCAATATTTTCTGTATAGCGGGAAACCGAAATGCCAGCCAATCAAATGCTGCACTCCAACCTACCAAGGTGACGATCAACACAAACCCATCGGTAACCGAGGTATACCCCCCTGCCATGGCGTTTTGTGATGCATCTGCTATCAACACCAGCAGCAGTACGTCTGCGATGGTGATTTCTCCAATATTTCTCGGTACTGCAACCCGAAAAATAAAAATCAGAAACCAATAGAGCGCCGTCCCCCGTATCACCAACTCGAGAGGAGACATACTGAGGGCAAATAACGCTGCAAAGTCCATAGCGGTTACCTTTCTTTGTTTATTGAAAGTCCCCTGATTCCCGTATGAGTATGGATCTGTATTGCTTTCTTGCTTCAGAACTTGGCTATTTCACACAACATGCTTGTCCTCGTTCACTGCATACAAGCCACGCACGGCCTGCTGCCCACAATGAGGAGCTAATCATGGGAACTGTCAGACTCAATAAGAGCAATGACTTTTGCGAAAACATTACCGTCAACAATGGCGTCACGGAGATCACTTTCCTGGTAAATGGCAGCAATGCGGATTGCATTGTTTACGCAAATCCGGGGCCGAACGTAACATTCGTCGGAGAAAAGAAGAACGTTACATCCGGCAACATTGCAACATTCAAGGGTATTACCGCCGGAGCCTCTTACAAAGTACAAATCAACCCGCTTGGCGACACCAAATTGGCCAATGCCACGGTCAGCTACTGAATAGACAGCTGCAAAATTGGGCCGGGGGCAGCCTGCTTTCGGCCAAATTTTCTCAAGTACCTTTACTTAATGAATCCATCAGTCCTATGACATGCGGCAACACTCAAGTAATATATTTTCTATCAATAACGCAACGACATGTTCAATATTTTGATAACTCGTCAGTTCGCCACTATTGCATTGATTAGATTTTTGTTCTTAATAGCCATATTAACTCTTGCCTTTTTTGGAAATAAGGCAAGGAACATTCCCAGCATTCGAACACTTCCATGGTATAAGACTTGCTAAGCAATAGTGCACCCAGTAACCAAATTCATCTTTGGTCAACTGGGTGCACAACTTCCTCCTTGTAATTTTAACAGCCTCACTCGTGGGGCTGTTTTTTTATTTTTAACCGATACCTGCCTGCATACAAGCCAAATAAGATACGGTATTTCTTTCACCGTATTGTGATCATTCTTTCAAATTTATACCGAAATACCATCTACTGACTGAGGCATAACGCTTGCTCCCCTTAATCCTAGCGGATTTATCTGCTGTGTTTAATATCCCTCTGGAGCCGACTATGTACAAACTCAAACTATTACACCTGACTCTACCCTTTGCACTAGGTGCTTTTTCAATTACTGCCACAGCAGCCAATACCTATGGTGGTGAAGACAACGCCAAGTCCTATTCCTGGATTCCCTACACTTCGTATGGCTATGTAGGCGTAAATTTAGGTAAGTCTAACTACGACGCCCCCTGCCAGCCTTTATTCGATTGTAAAAATCCGAAATTCGGCGGAAAAATCTACACAGGTGGGCTTTTCTCACGCGTATTTGGTATGGAGGTCGGTTACGTCAATGTAGGGAAAGCTGATCGGAATGGCGGCCAATCGAAAGCGCATGGCGCCAATATAAGCTTGGTTGGCAACTTACCGATTGGCGATAAATTCAATGTCTTCGGTAAAGTAGGTGGCACCTACGGTTGGACCAAGACAACTGCATCGCCCTTACTGGTTGGATATCAAACAGGCAAACATAGTGGCGCAGCCTTGACTTATGGTGCCGGACTAGGGTTTGACATCGATAGGCAGAATCAGATTCTGCTGGAATGGGATAGGCAGAAGTTCAAATTCAAGGACGGTGATCATGCGGTGAATCTGTACACAGCAGGTTGGAAATACAAATTTTAATTAACCACCAATCAATTGCTTAAAAAAGCCATTCCAATAGGAATGGCTTTTTTAAATATTGTCCAGTGATCTCCATGAATCTGAATCACTAATCACACTGTCTAATCTTAGACTCCCCGTTTTGCCAGTAGACTCTTGAACGAAGGGGGTGTACTTCCATTCCTGGCCAGAAGCGCACATAAAAGCCGGCTATGCCGCCGCCGCAAAAAGCAGCGCAATCCGATCAGGATAGGTACGGCCAGAAATGCACCGCAGACGCCCCATAGCCAGACCCATACCAATACCGAGAAGAAAATTGCCAATTGGCTTAGCTGCAATCGCCGGCCAACCAACCACGGGCTTATCCAATTGCTTTCCACTACGATAATCAGCATAAAAATCGCTGCCGGCGCCAACATGCTCCCTAGTTCGTTGAAAGTAGAGACGCCGGTCAGAATCAACAATATCGCCGTCGTCAACGGACCGAAATAAGGAATGAAGTTGAGCACGCCCGCAATCGCTCCCCACAATGCCGGATGAGGTACCCCAGCGATGGCCATTGCAATACCGGTGGCGATACCCAGCCCAACATTGAGCAAACCCATCGTAGCCAGAAAGTGGCCGATTTCCCGCTGTGCCTCTCGCAAGCCGCCCAGCACCAATGCGCGCTGTCGTCGATTTGGGAGAGCTGCAATCAGATGGGTGATGATCCATCGCTCTGAAATCAGAAGTAGATAAGTAAGAATCAAGGTAGCCAGCACCGAAAACGCCAGCGATGCAGCGTGCGTCAACACAACGCCGGTGAATGCAACGCTTTCGCTGGCCAACTTATCCTTGAGTGGATCAGACGGTGCGGGAAGTGCTTGGCGTGCCGGACCCGGCAGTGCGGGCGGCGGTGCAAGGAGAGGCACCGCCATGCGCAAGCGGTCAAATGAAGCCACCAGCTGATGAAGATTATTGGGCGTACTCTCCCACCACTCCACCGCCGGGCGGGCTAGCAGAACACAAGTCAGCGACACCATGCTCAACAACACTGCCATGACAGCAGCAGCCCCAATGTAATTGGGTATACGTAAAGCCTGAAGCCAGCGTACCGGCGGCGCCAGGGTGAAGACCAAGATACCCGCAAACGCCACGGGGATCAAAATGGCCTTGGCTGCCTGCAGTAAAAACACCACTGCTATGGCAACCAAAGCCTTTCCAACCCAACTGGGCCGATGCGTCATCACCTGAGCCAAGCGGGCGATAGCAGTGTCTGGCCGGCCCATCTCAGTTGGCTTTCACCAGGCCATGCGCATCGGAGACGACAATCTCCACGCGCCTGTTCTGCTGCCGGCCTAATACGCTGTCGTTATCTGCGACTGGGTTGTCTGCACCATATCCAACCGTATCAATCCGGGCGGATGCAATACTCTGCAGCAACAAGGCACGCTTGATCGCCTGCGCACGTTGTTCCGACAAGGTCTGGTTAAATGCCTCCGGACCTGTATTGTCGGTATACCCTTCCACACGTACACGACGTTCCAGGTTGGAATGCATCACAGAAGCGAGTTTATTCACTGCAATAATGCCTTCCGGGCGCAGATCGGCGCTTCCCACATCGAACAACACGTCGTTAAGCGTTACGACCAAGCCACGTTCCGTCTTTTGGGCAGATAATTCCGCCAGCGCATTTTCCAAGTCACTTGCCAAAGCCCGGGCTTGCTGGGCTTCATTGTCGCGCGCATTGGCAAGCAGGCGTGAGCGCTCTACGGCTGCTTGTGAAACAGCGTTATCAGCCTGGCGGCTGGCGGCTGCCTCCCTTGCAATCTGGAGACGCTGCTGAACCAGATAGCTCAAATGCCGGGCTTCCTCCTTATCGCGTTGTTTTGCCCAATGCTGGTCAGCTTGGTTGAGCACCAAACGGGCGCGTTCGAGCTCTGATGGTGCGAGCTGCGTGACGCTTGCATCTGAACTTGCCTCGGTATAACGCCGTTTAGCAAGATCCAAATCTGGATTAAGCGGGGGAACAGACTGACACGCCGTCAATGCAGCCCCGACCAATATTGAAAGATGGAATTTCGGATTTAGCATTTTCATTTCCAGGTCTCCTCGGTTTTCAGGGGGCAGATGGCAGAAATTGAGCGTCGTTGCGATTTATTTCCCAATGCAACGCACGATTGGCTTCCTCGACTTGCTGGGCAGATCGATTCGATTTCATTGCCAAAGCCCGGTTTTGCGCCAGTTGTGCGTCTGCCTCAGCCTCTTCTGCCAAGCGACGAGCCGCAACATACTGGCCTTCGCGAACCGCAAGTTTCGCCTTGCTCAATTTATCCTGCGCTGCTGCCAACTCAACCGGGGCGTATTGCGCCACCCCGGCTCCCTTAGCGTTGTCTATGACAGCTTGGCTGATGGCCAACTGTTCACGCGGTAACGGTACCGACGCACATCCAGCTGCAAACAGCACAGCGCCTAGCAGCATCCAAAAGGTACGGTGATTAATCCTCATAGTGAATCTCCCAGCTAAAAAAACGGATGACCCCAGTACTACAGCAGCTTTCATGCCGCGTACCGGCGACAGACCTTGCCCCCACGCGGGTTCACCGCGCCGTACTTTACGCTTAGCAGCACAAGTAAGATTTTCAGGAGGGAGGCACGATTTACACCGCGGGGCGGGGCGACTTGGAACCGACGGACAAAAATCAAACGGCGCAGTATCCCTGGAGGGATTACCGCGCCGTGTTGGAAAGTGTGGCTATCAGCTATTTAGAACTCGTTCAGTTCAAAGTCCTACTGTAAGAACCTATTTACGATCTGTCGCGAGCAGCTGTCAGCAGGGTGCAGAGCAGCGCAGAAACCGGAATGTACTTGGGTACATGAGGATTTCGAGCAGGACATAAGCCCTGATCACGGTTGCGCAGTAAGATCGCGCTGGTTCTAATGGGTTGGTGCACGGACGATGATGTTATTCCGTACGTCTTTGACGTCGGGCACCTCTTTGGCGATTTGGCCGGCACGGCCTTTCTCCGTTTCACTTACAGCGAAACCCGATAAATCGACCACACCCTTCAAGGTTTCCACATTGATGCGCATTGCATCTACCTGTTTATCCTTGGCAAAGCGCGCTTTCACACGCGTGGTAATCGTGGTGTCGTCCACATACTGGCCAACCGTGCTCTGGCCACTGGTAACAGCACAGGCACTCATGCCCAGACAGGTCGACAGCGCAAAGCCAAGGGTGATTAGTAGTTTGTTCATGGTTTTTTCCTCTTTATCTAAACCCGCGAAGAATCTGCTCAAAGGCACACGCAATCTGCATTGCAATCGCTGTGCCTGCCACCCGCCACTCAATGCAAAATGGTCTTGGGTGTATCCACATTGAACGAATTCGGCTGGTCTCCATTAAGAGGAGATCGCACCTCTGTCTGCTTGATAAACCGGTTACCAGCTTCCAGCAGGGCTTCCAATTCATCACGCCGTTCCTGCATGGCATCCAACATCTCGATCCAATCAGGGCCTGCAAAGCCCAGCAGGACAAACAAACCACTTTCCTCCTTGTGGATGTGATGCACCACGTATTCACCAAGCACTGTAAACACTGCGTCACATTGGCCTAGCTTACGGCTGCTCAAGTCCCGCAGTTCTGCGATCAGCAACTTCAAAGTCATATGTTCGATTAACGCTTCGTCCACCAGCGCCGGCTCGCTCAGAAAGTCGCGTATGCCAGGGTAGAAGATGTCTTCCTCAAGCGCCGCATAGATTTCAAGCAGATCACAAGTCACATCAATCAGTGGCGGGCCGATTTCGAGTCTTTCCACTGAATTCAAATAGGCGAATTCGTGAAAGCCGCTCTTCAAACGCTGATGATCGTCTTTCAACATCCTCAGTATCGCAAGACGTGCATCTGCGGCGTTCAAAGGATCGTAGGACTGCTTCTGATGAGTCATGACGTTCTCCCGGTACATGTTAAACAGTAGATTTCTATTCCCACCTACGCAAACTCCATACCCGAAGCTGCCTGAAACGCTTATCCACCATGAAGGCTTTACAAAGCAAAACGTAAATCCTGCAGCCGGGAACAGCGTTTGCGATGACACAAACTGTCCATCCACCAAGAACCTGCTCTCCGTTTGGTAGCTCGCCCTTGCAGGGCCTTTCAACCCCCAAGGGGCGTAGCAAAAAAACCGATGCAGGTTAAGGAGCCATCACCATGCGTGCGTACAACTCCTGGCTACGTGCCAGCAAACGCCACCCGATCGATCCACCGCACCCACGCCGTGTCGACCCCATTACGGGTATCGAACCCACCCCGAAGCTGCCCCATGGCACGACCAGTCTGCCAGCAACCAAGCCAGCCACCCGCGTAAGGTGATGCGTCAGGCACTACGCGACATTGACCGTGGCTTGGTGGATACCGACCGCCGTGGCAGCTACGGCATGGGAGAGGACGTCGGCCTACAGGGCAAACGTCGGAATAAGCGTTCTCATCACAAGGGCAATCCAAAATAAACGGTCCCCTGAAACTCCTGTTTAACGATTGATCGCCAACAGGCGTCAGCTACATGCAGCCAGACGCACCAAAGAGCTGGCATATCAATTGCTATTTATCAGCAACCCCATCACTTTCCGGAATGATGTGCGATGGGGACCTGCCACAGGCATCGAGGGAATAGGGACACACGGTTGCACCTGAAACAACAGACAGCGCCATAGCTGGAACCGGATATCTCTCGTAGCGATCTAAAAGCTTGTTTTCGATCCGCCACGAGCAGCTATCAGCAGGACTTAACGCAGAGACCGGAATGTACTTTTGTACATGAGGCTGCGAGTTTCTAGGTTCGAAACACCGTAGCAATTCGGCGTCCCTCTTGCGGGTGCTTTCGAGCAGCACACAAACCCTGATCACTGATCACGGTTGCGCAGCAAGATCGTTAGCAGGTTCCAAACCATTCGCCGCTGATGTGTTCTTCAACCGCCCCTATCCCAAAGACTTATCCCTTTGCTTGGCCGTGCCAAACATGCTTGTAAAGGGGAATAGGAGGAGGCTTACCTGACACATGACTACCCATTAGAACGCTGTTCACGAACTGTCGTAAGCAGGTTCTAACGACTTGGGCATCGACCCCAGTGTGAACACAACAACGAAGGTCCAGCGACACCGCTGTGATCGTCAATAAATTGAGCAGACTTGCCGTAGGTGGCACCGCTCATTCCACAGGCTAACGCCACGTCAGGAGGCAGCATGAGCGCACAGACATTTCATCTGGAACATCGCCAAAGCCAGGTACTTTCCCCGCGGTTACAACAAGCAGTAAAGCTGCTACAGCTATCCACGCTGGATTTCACCCAGGAACTCCACCAGGCACTCAGCACCAATCCGTTCCTGGAAATGGAGGAAGTCGAGGAATACGCTGCAGATGACATTGCCGAGGTAAACGATAGCCCTGCTTCATTCGATAGCGAAAGTCCTGTCGACACCGTCACCGAAGCGCCCCGTGATGATGGGCTTGACCCTTTCCCCGAAGGTGAAACCTGGAACCATACCGGCAAAGACCGTAAGGACAATGGCGAGGATACATTGGACCTGCTGGATCTCGCACGCAGTGAAGTAACCTTGCATGCGCATCTTCACGGTCAGCTCAATGTGCTGAATCTCTCCACCCGCGACCAACTGCTGGCCGCCTTGGTGGTGGAAGCACTGGATGACGACGGCTATCTGCGCGTATCGCTGGATGACCTGCGTGTTACCGCAGAAGCCGACCCCACGGTGGATGAGTCAGAAATGCAATGCGCGTTGAAATTGGTGCAATCGCTGGACCCCGCAGGCGTTGGCGCACGGGATGTACAGGAATGCGTGCGTCTGCAACTGCTGGCCCTGCCCGAGAGCCCACCCCACGCCCTCGCCCTTCGTATTCTGGACGAGGAATTCAGGCGCCTGATACAGCGGGATATCACCGGACTTGCCGGCATATTGGAATGCACGCCTGCCGAGGTGGAGGAAAGCCTTACCTGCATTCGGCGGCTGGACCCGCACCCAGGATGGGCTTTTGGCAACCATACTGCAGCCTACCTTACTCCGGATGTGATCGTACGCAAGGTCAATGACCAATGGTGCGCCATGCTCAACCCGGCTGCAGTGCCCAAGGTAAGGCTCAATCAGATGTATGCCGACCTTTTTCAGCAACACCGTGAATCGCACCATGGCGACCTCAGCTCGCATTTGCAGGAAGCACGCTGGATGGTGCGCAACCTGCAGCAACGATTCAATACCATCCTGCGTGTCGCGCAAGCCATCGTCGACCATCAGCAGCATTTTTTCGAACATGGCACGCTGGCCATGCAACCCTTGGGGCTGAAAGACATTGCCGAAACGTTGGAACTGCATGAATCCACCGTTTCGCGCGCCACCAGCAACAAGTACATGGCCACCCCGGCCGGCATATTCGAGCTGAAGTATTTCTTCTCCCGTGCGCTCAACACCAATCAGGGCAGCTGCTGCTCTACCACCGCAATACGTGGCGCCATCAAGGAAATGATCCAATCGGAAAACAGCCAGGCACCGCTGTCGGACGCGGAAATCACCCGGTTGCTTACCCAGCAGGGCCTGCAGGTGGCGCGTAGAACGGTAACCAAATACCGCCAGATGATGCATCTGCCTTCTGTGGATATGCGCCGGCAGCATGCATGACGCGATGTTTTTTTGATTGAAGTAGCCAACAAAAAACGCCGAATGAAAATTCGGCGTTTTTTGTTGCTGTTGTTACTGTTACAGATCAATCAACACAACAATTCAATCAATCAAAAATCAACGCAACTTAGTTAACCTTGGACTTATTCTTGTTGTTTTCCTGATCCCGACTCCCGCCAGATGGAGATGAACTTGCGCCAAATCCGCTGTTCTCGTTAAGGTCCGACTCCGGCCGGGATGCATTGGGGCGCGAAGTCTTACGGCTCTTACGCCACTGATCGAACTCGTCCGAGAATTTACCGTAGCGCTCCTGGTTATAGGAGTGGTAATCCTCATCCAGCCTACGGATCTGCTCATTACGCCACTGATTGTAGTGTGGGTCGTAATGTTGGGCGTAACTGCCTGACTGCCCACCGTAATGCTGCGAACCTGCAGAATTACCTTGGTTGGAATATTGACCTTGGTAATTGCCGCCATACCCCTGCTCATACCCTTGGTTGCCATACACGGTATTACCCGGCCCAAAGGTACGATGTCCCAGATGACCTTGGCTTTGTGCATACTGGTCAGGATAGCTTGGGTTGTAGTTACCATATTGATGGTTTGGGTAGCTGCCTTGGCCTTGCGTGTTTGCATACTGCCGCTGCCCTCCCGCCTGGTAATACGGGTCGCGGTTGTATTGTTCACCTTGGTAGCCATATCCCTGCTGTCCACCTTGATATCCACCTCCTTGGTAGCTTTGCAAGCCACTCTCATATCCCCGGCCATATTGTTGTGGCTGGTTCATAGGATAAGCACGGTTACCTTGGTATTGATTGCCATATTCCGCCCCTCCGCTGTAGCCAGCGTTAGGATCCCGATAAATCTCACTACCATACTGTTGGCCATAAGCCCCACGCTGCTGTTGATTACCAGGCTCATACTCACGCCCGGCAGAGCCGTAATTGCCCTGCGGGGAACCCTGCCCCGACCATTGCTCTGAATGTTGTTGCGTACCGTGGCCCTGTTGGCGTTGTTGTTCACCATAATAATGTTGGTTCATCGTCTTTCCTTTCGAAATGGATCTGAGAACAGGCTGTGCTCTGCTCCATTAACACAGCGAAAAAAGAAACTGACCTTCGGGCCGAACATACTTAATAACCTGTTCACAATCCTACTGCTCAATACCGGTTGGGTAACAAGCGCAAGTAGATACCCACGGCACCCATACGCTGGTGCACTGTTCCCTTACCATTCGCTACGGACTTTAAACAGGTTTCAAGACAGTCGAGTTACCCCGAAAGCCAGTCTCTTCACCAAGTGCGGTGTTTCAACGCTTGGCACAGTTATGTCAGCAAGCCTTATTCCCAAGCGGGCTCATGTAGTGGCATACCACCGCATCTGATCTTATAACCGGCTTATTTATGCAGTATTTCCAGCTTCCAGATTTATTAAGTGCTTAATATCCGGAATAAAATGAACTGAAATAATCTACCTCCATAAAATAAATAAGGCTTATTGGTAAATATTACATAGCAAGCATAAAAATTTTACCTGTCTTGCTTTTATTAAAAAAGCCAATTCATACATTTCCTTCATTCACCTATACATTGACCGATCAGCACCGTGTGGCACGTCAATTGCCCCTTACAGATTGGCGCTGAAGGAATTAATGCTTTTTCAAACCGATCGCTCGAATATCCAGAGGCTTCAGCCGCTTACTCTGCTGATTGGTTCGGAAAATACTCACTTCCTGAAAGGAAACTGACATGGCTAACCATCAAAGCAGCAACAGCACCCAAAACAAGCAAAGTAGCGGCAATACCAAGAGCAATCGCGGTTTTAGCTCTATGAACCCTGACAAACAACAACGCGACGCTGCCAACAAGAGCAACCAGAACACTCAACAGAAAAGTGCAACACAGAAGCCCACCCCTGAAGAAGCACGGCTGACAAGCAGCAAGGCGACCGACAACAGCCGCAAAGCGGACGGGAATATGGGGCCGGATACATGTAGCAGTGAGAAGGGGCAGTCAATCCAGGGACAAGGCGGCGCTTATGACCTGCCCGTGCAGCCACGCCAAAGCGATAAGAAGCACTGATTGACCAACTAGGTAGTTAGTAAATACCTGTGAAAAGAAGGGGAGCAACACACCTCCCCTTCTGCTTTTATGTCCACCCACATTCAACACATTCAACGTTACCGGCATAACCATTGCTGCGGTTAGGTTAGAAGTAGCCTCACAGATCATATTTCTAGCTACCAGAAGGAGAACCGACATGAAACTCTCCAACCTGTTCGCCACCAGCTTGACCGCTGTAGTCCTCTTACTTGGCATTACAGCATGCGACAGCAACAGCCATTTGCCACATGTCGAAGACACTGCCGATGCCCAAGACCATGACAGCCTGATTGAAAGGGAAATTGCCGCGGCAGCCGCAGTTAATGCTGCAGACAAGATGGAAGAGAGCACCGGTGATGCCGCGTTGACCTCCGAAATCAAAGCAGCGCTGGTAAACGACGCCGGCGTGGGTACGCTGCGGCTGGGCGTGGTGAGTAACGATGGTGTTGTCACTCTTTCCGGGTCGGTTCCCACCGCCCAGGAGAGTGAGACCTGTTGCGGCTGACCGAAAACTGACCCAGCCAAAGTGCTAGTGCCGATTCAAAACTGACCCAGGTGTTCTACTTGCCCTGCCTAATTTCTAGGCAGGAGAGAAAGGGTGATCACCATGGAAATGTTA
>NZ_JBQXDJ010000071.1:0-17496 GCF_052601015.1 Chitinimonas violaceus
CCTCTGCCTCCTTAAGCACGGTGATGATTTGGCTGTCCGAAAATCTCGATTTCTTCATTTTGTAGAACTCCCTCTATCCGAGAAAATTCTACTTCTGCACACCCCTATTTTCCGGGGGGATTACCGGATTACCTAGCCGCCCGTCCTCCTGGTGGCGTATCAGCGCTGCCCAGTTCCTCAGCGCATAAGCCATCGCTTGCGCCAAGGGCGACTTCGGCAGCAACTGAGGGTGGTGCAAGTCGAGCCAGCATTTGAAGTCGTCAAGCAGCGGACGAGTATCCTGTGCTCGTCTTCGTCGTCGCTCATCGGAGATGAGTTCGCGCAGGGCGTTGTCAGCATGGTAGAGCGCAGCAATGCGGTCGATGGCCTCGTGCGCCAGTCCCCGCTTGGGTACTAGCTTAGCGATGTCGTAAAACTTGCGCCGCACATGCGCCTCGCCGGGGGTTTACCAGCTTTCCGACCCCTGGTATCAATCACGGCAAGCACCCTGATTCACCGTCTACCCGAGAACATGCCACCGAGAAAGTCCATAGACCAGCACTGATTCAGCCCGGTCTGCTGAAGCTGTACTACACGTAAATGGTTGGGCTGCTTGCGCAGACAGCGCACCTGAGAAGTAGCTTGGCTTCGAACCAATCCATACCGCCAAACGATTTTCCTCAGTTGTAAAACATCGCATCCAATTGCCGTGCTTGCGACAGTTCCCGGCTTCGACGAATCGGCACTTCCTCACGAGGGACCCTTACCCTACATGTAAACTAATTCTTGGTAGAACTGAATGGGAAGAGGCCACAGAATCAGCATCGACCACGTCCGATAGATCACTATCCCCCCGATAATTCAGGTCATCAATTGCGCTCGGACCGGAATTTATTTAATAATCATAGAGATGATCCTTAATTGTTGCTTCCGGCTTAAAATCGACTACACATTTGTGCAATAAAGCAATAATTGTTTCTAAGCTGTTCTCACTACAAGCACGCAGTAGTTCAGCCAATAACTCATCCATTTCTGACTTAGCAAGAAAGTCTTCTTTAGCCTTCATGATTTTTGGATGAGAAGTACCCAAAACATTATGCCCAATCAAGAGCTCTTCATAAAGCTTTTCGCCTGGACGTAAGCCAGAATACTGAATCTCTATTTCGCCTTCAGACTGATCAGTATCTTTGATCGTATATCCACTTAAATGAATCATTCTACGTGCAAGATCAACAATTTTTACCGGCTGCCCCATATCTAATACAAACACTTCACCTGAACAACCCATTGCACCAGCTTGAATAACAAGTTGGGCTGCTTCAGGAATAGTCATGAAATAGCGAGTAATTTCAGGGTGAGTGACTGTTATAGGTCCTCCCAATTCCAATTGCTTCCTAAATAAAGGAACAACAGATCCAGAGGAGCCTAAAACATTCCCAAAGCGAACCATGCAGAAACGAGTTGAACCGTCATTAGTATCAGCAAAAGCTTGCAACACAAGCTCAGCCATTCTCTTAGTTGCACCCATTACATTCGTAGGTCGAACAGCTTTATCCGTAGAAACCAAAACAAATGTCTCAACACCTTGCTTCTGAGCAGCCAATGCAGTAGCTAATGTACCGAAAGTATTATTCAATACTCCTTCAGTAATATTAAATTCCACAATAGGTACGTGCTTGTAAGCTGCAGCATGATAAACTGTCTGGACAGAGTAGCGCTGCATAATTGCACCAATACGCTGCTCATTCTGAACAGATCCTAATACAGGCACTAATTCAATAACTGCATCCGGTAACAAATGCCGAAGTTCTTGATCAATGCTATAAAGTGCAAACTCAGACATCTCATATAAAACAAGCCGTATTGGGTCTTGTTGAATGATTTGTCGACATAGCTCAGAACCAATCGAGCCACCAGCCCCCGTTACCATCACAACCTTGCCGCGAATATTTGCAGCTAATAATGCTTGATCAGGCGGCACCGCTTCCCGCCCAAGTAACTCGTCAACATCAACAGTACGCACGTCCGATACAGTTGCCTGACCACTTATCAAGTCAGCTATACCAGGCACAACGCGTACATCAACATGGAAAGGCTCAAGCCAATTAATCAACTCTACACGCCTATTTTTTGAAGCAGAAGGCAACGCTAATAATACCTGCTTTACACTCTTCCTCTTTATAAGAGAAGCAAGTTCAGTAGGAGGAAAAACCTCCAACCCACCAATTTCCAGCTTATGTAACCTCTTATCATCATCAAGAAAACCCACAGGCTGATACTCAAACCCGTTTGATAGCGCTGTAGCCAACTGTCTACCGGCACTTCCCGCTCCATATATCAATACAGACTTTTGCAATGAAGTGCGAACAAAGCGTCTTAATATGAATCTAGCTCCAAATCTGCTAGTGAACATATAAAAAACCACCAACAACCACGCGATCAAGAACGTGGTGCCTGGTAAACTCCAATTATTTACAAGCACGGTAACTGCAGCATAGGAAAGCATCACAAATGAAGCAGTACTCGATATTACAAGAACAACTTTATCTGCAAGGTACCTAATAACTGCTCTATAAAGACCTGCACGTAAAAATAAAGGAATTGCAATTATAGGTAATACTAGATAATTCATCATATCCAGCATTGTTGGCAATTCCAATGTACCGTAACGCAAAGAAACAGCCAACCACATCATCAACGGCAACAATAGTCCATCGGCAGTTGCCATGAGAACTGCTTTAGTTCGTCGAGGTAAATGCAAAAATTTTGCTAACATATTTTCTTTCAACCATGCTCTTCATTAAGACAGTACCTGATGTATAACGCCCACACCAATAATTTACATAACCAAGACGGACACTCAGCTTACTTACGATCCTTCACTCTCATCTATAACATGTTAATTAGCAATAATCCTCTTTTAACTGGTAGAATGAGCTTAAAAATATCATCCTTACCACAAGTTCCATAGCCATACAATCATCTCTTAGTAGAAAAGTTCTGCTCATACAGCCTGCAGTTCACTTGCACCTGCTCTAAAGTAAATCACAAGGAAAATTAATGGGAAATATGCAAGCAGTAAACCAACCATGCCACTTAAAAATCCCTTAATAATCACAATTGCTATTGGCAACAACCATACAAGATTGATAAACGCAACTCCTAAACTAATAGGCTTATGCGCTTGCATCAATCGCGACATATATTGATATGCATGGCTTCGATGAGCTTCGTGAAACTTATGGCCACGCAGTACCCGGCGCACTAATGTAGTCGTAGCATCCACCACAAATACACCAAGCAATACCAACCAAGCCCAAAACAACTCAGGTTGGATTTTCGCAGCCATAATAGGAAAAATACCAAGAGTAATTCCAAGAAATCCACTACCCGCATCTCCCATAAAAATACGTGCGGGAGGAAAATTCCAATATAGGAAACCAGCCACTGCTGCAAGTAAACATGCTGGCAATAACCATGCAATACCCGTAGGCTCAGCAATCCAGTATAAAATCACTCCCCCCATACAAACAGTAATAGCTTCCAAGCTAGCTAATCCATCTATACCATCCATAAAATTATACAAATTTAACACCCAGACCAAATAAAATAACGTAACTGCTTGCCAAAACCAACTTGGCTGAATAATAGCGCCAAATACAACAAGTGGTGGCATCCCCCCAAGCCAAATTAATGCCCAACCCGCACCCACGAAGTGAGCCAACAAACGCCAGCGTGCTGGAATGTGTCCTCGGTCATCAAGAAATCCAATCAATGCAACCCAAAAACCAGCACCAAATAGCGCTAAAGCTATATTAATAGGAACGAGTTCAACTACCCATAAAATAGGCAACATGCCTAAAAATGAGAAGACAATAGCCAAACCACCACCACGCGGAGTAGCAATTGTATGTGAACTACGCTCATTTGGTACATCTATAATCTTTTTTCTAAGCGCATACTGTCGTAGCTTACCTGTTAGCTTAAATGACAAGCCCATTATTAAAATTAAAAATATAAATATATTCATTTATTGCTCATTCAAAAAATGTTCTGCAGTGCTTCGTAGAGACTCATCCACGGAAACTGGGGGGGTCCAACCTAGCAGACTTCGCGTATTGGATATATCCACCTGCAACGACTCGCATAACCGACTAGCTACATTACTCTTCCCACACACAACTGCAACAGCTGTAATAATCGAGGCAGGAACAGCAATTAATCTTGGTTTTCTGCCGAGTGCTAAACTCATAAATTTCACTAATTGAGTAGTTGATAAATCATTACCATCACTTACAAAGAATGTCTGATTTGCAGCAAATGGACTATTAATACAGCAGTGAATCAAATCAACCAAGTTATCCAACGCCACCAAACTTCGCTTATTTCTTATCATCCCCAAAGGTAATGGAATTCCTTGCGAAATACAGTGCATCAAGCTTCGAAAATTTGCTTTTACTCCAGGCCCATAGACTAATGGAGGACGGACAATCACTATTTCCATTCCAGTTTCACTAGCTATTTTTCGTAGGGCATTTTCTGCCTCCATTTTAGAAATACCATATGCATCTATCGGTGCTGGCATATCTGCAATAGAATAAGGCTTCCCTAATTCGGTTTTTTCCCCATTCACTTTAACTGAGCTGATGTATATAAAACGTTGCACACCTGCATTGGCAGCTTGTCTAGCAAGATTAATAGTCCCATCAACATTAATACGACGACACTCAGCAAGCGAATAATCGAAACCTTTATCATCCATAACATGAACACGAGCAGCCGTATGCACAACAACAGATACATCTTGTAGCACCTCTCGCAAAGAAGTATCCAAACACAAGTCACGAATTGTTGCATAATTAACATTAGCGATCGGATTCAATAATGGCTGACGAACTGTACCTACTAACTTATAATTAGACATTATCGCCAATCGAGCCAAAAGAGCTCTTCCTACGAAACCATTAGATCCAGTAACTAATAATGAATGCACATCAATACCTCAACAGGGAAATTTGAATAGTTTGAACTTAGTTATTCTTCGAAAGATGGAATAACACCTTATTCAATATTCAAGCTCACAGTACGTTTATAGTTAAAATGTTGACCTTTTATCAACTATTGTAAATACGCTTGATTTTTCGTACTAACAGAATATACCTCAGCTTGTAACCTGTATAAATAATCAGAAGAGAAATTCTCTTTCACTCGCCTATACGCAGCATCACCCATAATAGATATTATCTCTGGGTTCTGAATAAATTGGCGCATTGCATTACATAATTCTTCACTATTGCCAGTAGGTACTAATAGACCAGTTTCTCCATCGACTACGGAATCCGTTAAGCCATTAATTCTTGTTCCTATACAAGGACGCTTCAAAGCAGCCGCCTCAATCACAACCGAACCAAATCCTTCTCTATAACTTGGTAAACAAAAAATGTCTGCAGCAATAATATACTTCTCTGGCTCATTAGTAGCTGGCACCAAAACAATACTTTCACAACATAAATTACTAATATTCTTATCGAGATGCCCATCAGTCTCATCGGGTCCAACAAGAATAAGAGAACATGATAAACCATCCTGTATTAGATTCATAAATGATGTAACTAAATCAAAGACTCCCTTATCTCTACACTTTCTACCTACAAATATAAAAGTAGTACCCTTTAGCCCTAACTCATCCCGTACTTTATTACGATCAACCATGAGAACTTGATAATCAAAACGCTTCAGATCAACCCCCGCAAGTGAGCCCTCTCCCAAATAGGGCAAGGCCGCTCCCTCCTGAGAAATTTTGTTTTCTAATAGAAATAACGACTGCGACTTACTATCCGTATAAGCCGTCGTAGTAAGAGCTACAATTAGCTTATCTATATAAACAAGTAGTCCTCTTTTCAACCCCGTCTTTTCACTCCATACTTGACCGGTGAAAGTATGTATTCTAGTTGGAACATTACATATAAAACCCGCAATACATGCAATTAAGCCAGCCTTTGGCATGATAGAATGAATTATGCTAGGCTTTTCACGTAAAATTACTACAATTAGTCTTAACAGGCATAAAATGTCTTTGACTATAGAAATCTTCCTTGGTATCTCAATTTCAATCCAATTGACACCAGGATATTCTTTATCGCCAAATTTTGATACATCACTTCCAATAACATATATATCAAATTCACTAACACCATTCCTTAGAAAATTCTTAAGATGAAAATTCACAACTTCCGCAGACGTAATAACCCTAAAAATCTTTATTTTCGACATAAGATATCTCCAGATCTATTCATATACGAGTATGCGAAAAACATCCCTAAGTATTGCGTAGCATCTACGAATCCTTTGAAATTCAAAATTAAAAGAAATACAAAAAAATAGAATGAAGCGGCATAAAGAAACGATGCCTTATGACGCATACCAACTGTTATTGACCAAATGTACTGAATAAATGCTATCATTCCAAAAATACCCACATAAAAAATTAATCTTATATATCCTACATCTGTGTTCATATAATACTCAGCCCCTATAGGATCAAAAAATCTACCATCTCCCCAAAAGTAGGTTAAATAATCATTCGGCAATATATACATAGTTAATAAGTGATCAGTAGATGCTGTAGTAGCCTCCCCCTCTTCAAAATATGCAAATAAAAACTCAAATCCCCATTTGATTATATCAGAATTAATCAACTCATGAATATCTACAGCAAATGCTATTACTAGCGCAGCTGTTAATATAATGACAAATAGCCGGAGTATGAACTTACTAAATATCTCACTACCTTTAACCGAAAAATATAAAAACGATAGGGCTACAGCAACAATGGAGGATCTTGCTATTAAGAATCCTGATAGTGCTACTAGTAACCACCATGAAACAAACATTAAATTAATTCGCTTAACATCAGCAGTTATATATGCCGTCAGACTTAATAAATACAGACCAAATAAAATACCACCGCCGAAATTTGCGACGCCAATGCCAATCAATCGAAAGCCAATTGTCGCCTCTTGCACCGACTGAGACAATGGATCCGTATAAAGGTACTGACTAATGAATTCTAACGAACTAGGATAAAAAAAGAACAGCGCAATAACAAAAATTTGAATAACAAAAACTTTATTAACTACTGAAAATAAACCATTTTCATCTCTGATATTCCCAAACCTAAACATCAAGTCAATAAGCGGAAAAGCCAGCACAAGATAAAGTAATCTAGAAATAAAAAATGATACCCCAGAGCTATCCAGCTCTTGGTTAACTATTGTTGAAACAATCCATGTTAAAAGAAATAAAAGTAAGGATAAATAAGCTTTCCAACCACTACATATAGATGCAAGCAATCTAGGGTTTAGTGTAAACCAAACTAACAAAGGGATAATCACAATAGGGACAGAGCTAATACTAAGCCTAATTGTAAAGATATATAAAAACACAATTGCCACTGCAAAAAGCGACATAATATGTCGCTTTACTGTTTGGTTAATCTGAGCTAGTACGGGGAATCTCATACTTACCGAATTCTCTTCGCAGGTGCCGCTGCTAATCTTACGCTTGCTGCATCGCGTAGAGACTTATAACTAAAATATCTTATATTCTTGATTAGAAATAGAAGTGCGTTAAGCTCAATATGCTGGCACGATCGTACCGTAGCGAGAAAGTTAATCAGATAACAAGTATAAAGATTCTTCTTTAACCTTGAATCTCTGGAAAAATAGTAATCTATGTCTGCAAATACAATCTTAAATGCCTTCAATCTACCGAGCTTTGTCGATGTATATGACTTCTCATGGGCATTACATCTATATTCCATAAGAACTTTGTTCAAATAAATCCCCGTCCCAGTGTATAGAGAGTTCATTGCAAAAAACCATTCCATGAATGGTCTATCCATTAGATACATATTCCTAGATGACTTACGGTAAGCATAACTACCGTGCACAGCAATTGTTCCCCATTTGGCTAAATCATGCATTGAGAAAATATGTTCACTTTCTTCTCTATCAAATGGCCATCCTGTTTCTGAAACATACTTTAAGTCATCAGAGAAATATCTAGCTCGATGAAATGATATATTTACATCTGGGTACTTCTGGAATACATCATACTGCTCTTGCAACTTTCCAGGCAGCATCAAATCGTCACCATCAAAATGAAATACAATCTCACCCTCTGCTTGCTGGTGAACATCTAGATAGTTCTTATCTGCTCCTATATTTACATCTCTTAATATTGCTTTAATTTCACCGGGATGATTCTCTGCTATTCTACGTACTATATGTCGTGTATTATCAGTTGAACAATCATCAGCTACAATAATTTGAAACTCGAAATTAGTCTTCTGAGATAAAATGCTATTTATAGCATCCTCTATATATTTTTCTTGATTATAACAGGATACCACAACCGTTACGCTAATATTACTCATGAATTCATATGCTCCGAATGACCATTTTAAAGATAGCTAAAGTTGTAAAAAAATAAATAAAAGATATTATTGGCAGAGAAAGGAAGACTGCTTCAGAACCAAAGTAACTTGAAAAACTCAAAGCAACTGCAATATAAATAGCCATTTGCAATACCTCCAGGCAAATGATCACTTTAGACTTAGCCTTTGATATCAATACAAAACATATTCCGTATGCCATTAACTTGAAATAATCAGCAAGTAGTACGTACCCAATATTATGAGCAACCAACTCAAAGTCCTTACTTAGAATAAGATCAATAAGAAGCTCAGAAAAAATATATACCAAAGACGCCATAGGGATGTAAAGAAGCGATATATACTGGAGCATTTTCCAAGTATGCGCCTTAATTAAAGATATCTCTAGCGAAGAAAACTTAGGTATAAAATAAGCTGAAAAAAAAGCAATAAATAAGCTTGTATATGCAGCAGAAATTCTTAATGCTCCATTCCAATTTCCTACAAGATCTATTCCTGAAATACTTAATAAATAACTCCTAACGATAAAATCAGCCAATGGCATAGCGATCACACTTGCACATTGCATTAATGCAAAACTAACGAGTCTAGATATTTCGAATTTTGATTCACCACGCGTAGATAATATACTCCACGCTTTTGTAATAATAAGAACAACAACCAAAGGAAATACTGGTACTGCAGAGAAAAATAGTACAGAGAACTGTGCTCCTCTATATCCACCATTAGAGATCAATTCATTAGTCATAAGTATGGCCGTCAAAGCACCAGAGACAACAGATATACATGCTAGCCAATATCTTTTTAACCCATTTAGTAAACCAATACCAATAGCGTATATCGACGTGAAAAAATATGACGAAAGTAAGGATATAATAATTTCCGTGGTGGATAGACTATAAAAGAATATCTCTTTAAATAAAAAAGAAAGTATTAAGAAAAATACTGTTGCTACTAACAAAAAATAGATAAAGTAATTGAAAAGAGTCGAGAAAAAACTGGCCAATAGTGTGCTACTGTCACAATACTCAGCAACATACTTTGCGATAGCATTCGATACACCTCCTGCAGCAAAAGACAGCATTAGAGTAGTGAGCATCATAAGGTTCGCAAGCTGCCCAACTCCTTGAACACCTAACGATTCTGCAATGCTTTTAATAAGAAAAAGCCCTGCTAGCAATCTAAAGAAGTGCCCCAATAAAATTGGGGCTACTACATTAAATACCTTACTTCTTTTTTGCAAAGAATTCATGAATTGTTTCAATTACTCTACCGACTTCATCATCCAGTAACTCATAATATATCGGCAGTCTTACTAGACAATTAGTATACCTATCACAGTTTGGAAGAGCTCTACTATCTGAATGAGGTAAGAAAAACTGACTTGTATGTAGTGCAATATAATGAAATACTGCGTGTATACCTTTTGACTTTAGAAAAGCAATTAAATTACCACGCTCCTCAAGTGACCGACAAACCAAGTAAAACATATGCGCATTATTAGTTGCCCATGAAGGAATGTGAGGTAACTCAAAACAACCATCATCTGCCAATGATCTAAGACCATTGTTATAGGTATCCCAGATTACTTTCCTCCTGCTCTGAATAACCTCTAGATTTTCAAGCTGGGCAAATAAATATGCTGCTACCAACTCCGAAGGCAGAAAGGAGGATCCAATATCAACCCATCCATACTTATCAACTTCACCTCGAAAGAATGAAGACCGATTTGTACCTTTCTCTCTAATTATTTCTGCTCGATTAATATATTTTTCGTTATTTACAACAAGCATTCCACCTTCACCAGAAATGATATTCTTAGTTTCGTGAAATGAAAAAGCACCAAATGTTCCGATACTCCCAAGCGGAGCTCCATTAAAATAGGAATCCACTGCTTGTGCTGCATCTTCTACAATAGCAACCCCATATCTGCGTGCAATGCTTGCTATTCTATCCATGTCACATGCAACTCCTGCATAGTGAACCACAACAATTGCTTTTGTATTTGGTGTAATTAATTCCTCTATAGCTGCAGGAGATATATTTGGATTATCATCACAACTATCAGCAAAGACTAACTTTGCTCCACGCAAAATAAATGCATTTGCTGTAGAAACAAAAGTGAATGACGGCAATATGACCTCGTCACCATGTTTTATATCTAATAATATTGCCGCCATCTCCAAAGCATCAGTACAAGATGTTGTTAATAGCGCTTTTCTAAAGCCAAATTTAGACTCAAAATAGCTATGGCATTTCTTGGTAAATATCCCATCACCTGATATCTTGCCAGAACGCACCGCATCCGCTATGTACACTAACTCTCTACCATGAAGGTAGGGCTTGTTAAATGGTATATTTATCATTTGAATCGTAACCTAAATTTCTTCATTTTAAATACTGCCCCAGTATTATCGGTTATGATATCAAGCTGAAGCAAACCTTCTCCACAAACAACTATAGGTTTTCCTTCTGCAGTAACAAAAATAGTTTTTCCGGGTGTTCTATTTTCTATATACACATCAGGGACTATAGTTGCACTGAGGATTCGAAGTAATTCACCATCTGCAATGGTTGACGCCCCTAGATATGGGAACCCAACACACCTAATAAAGTGCTCAATATCCGTTGCTTTATCGGACCACTGAATCCTATAATCTTCTTCATCCCGCCATAAACTATAAGTTGCATCTATATGAGACTGCTGATAAGGGATCAATGCGTTAGTAATAATTTTATCGATAACTGCTTTTATTAGACTAGTATAAAGCTCAGAAACCATATCAATCATATCGCTAATTAACACTGGATATTCAACAGAAATAGACTCCTGACAATATATATCACCCATGTCATATTCTGAAGCACCAACTAATGCAGTAACACCCAGATACTTCTCTTTGTTCAGAAGAGCATTAACTAATGGAGCAAACCCCCTGTATCTTGGCAATAAAGAATCATGAAATATAATCAACTGACTATCACTCACATTATGAATCATACGCTGCCACCCCGCAGCTATGACGTAATTATAAGGTATATTAGTCTCTGACGGATAGACGCTATATCCAACTTCGTTTTCTATACATAGTGCGACTATATTTTCTGAATAGTCGTCCGCAACATTTCTATCACGCCCTACTATTACATGAATACTTATTCCATCATTTCTATGTGTCAATGCGCCAAGCAAGGTAAAATAACCTTTTTTGCCGGTCAAGTAAAATTTAATTACGATCAAATCCATTCCTACCTCTAGATACAAAGTAAAGTATTCTGGCAGAACTTTTAAAATTACTTCTTATAGAAAGGTCGCCATAATCGTTGAAAAAGAACAAAAGTTATCGATAATATGATACCAAGTATCATACTTAAAGTTACTATCACTAGACGTTTTGGCTTCGACTCTCTTTCCGGGGGAACTGCAGCATCTAATACTTGAATTACTGAACCATCATTTGCTTCATCTAATCGAGCAATCTCAAATTGCTTGGCTAACATTTCCATTAATATTTCATTGTACTTTACCTCACGTAATGCACGGATATATTCCAAGCCTGCTGCAGGAGCAACTGAACGAGGTAAAATTGCCCTATCTTCATCAGACTGTGTACCTAACATTTGAGCAAGCTGGGAGCGTAGTCCTTCCAATGCAGCCTCTTCACGCTGAAGCTCAGGATTTTGCTTCGTCATCGCTTGACGCATAGCAAAAATCTGTACAGCTTTTGCTGCAATTTCCGCACGAAGACTCGCCACCGCTTCAATGGTTACTTTTCCTTGAGCCTCAAGCTGTAAAATTCCCGTTTGCGCTTGTACAACTACTAGCCTCGCTTCAGCATCTGCCAGTTGCTTTTTTGTTGATGCTATTTGACGCTCAAAGTAAAGCCGGCGTTGCGCAGCAACCCCAACAGCTAGTGTGCTACTAATTTGCCTAAGGGCGATTACATATGCATTTGCCAAATCTGCTGCTCTCTTTGGGTCCTCATCATCCACTTTAACAGTAATTAAAGAATCCTTACCAGAAGTCACTTCTGTTACTTCTTTTAATTTCTTTATAGTTTCATCACGACCTTTAGCCTTGTATAGCTTTTCCAACTCAAACTGCTTAGTCAATACTTCCGCCACAGTACGACTCTTAATCATACTGACATAGATTTCGTTGGGACTCTTTAGACCCATAGCAGAACCGGCTGCACCGGCTAATCCACCAAGCTGTGAAAGCACTGCTGATGCAGCAGATTGCTGTTGCTGAGGGGGCAAAATAATAACCTGACTTGTATAAATATTCGGCAACAATAAAGCAACTATGCTCGCAACCAATGTAACTACACTGGTAACTCCTATAATAAAGCGACGACTGGCCCAAAGCATTTCAGTTAGCTCAAACAATGAAATCTCATTAATGCCAAGTGAAGCGTCAACAGCCTGTACTTCTGATTTGATCTCTGATAATTGAGCCATATTCATCACTTATTTAGCGATTTAAATGCAGCAGCGCCTAAGGCGAATTGATAGATAATTTGCGACCAATCTTTCAGCTCACGCATCCAAGAAACTTTATTGAAATCTTCAGGCACAACTATTGTGTCTCCCGGCATAATTTCAGTGCTGCGGAACCCACTAAATATGCCCGCATTACGCCCATTATGAACCGATCCATCTGCACGAATAACAAAGGTGTCACCTTCATCTGCGGTTCTGGTAGCTCCGCCTGCCTGTGTTACATAATCAGTAAGGCGCTTATGCGGTTTATATATATAAGCATTCTGGCTATATACTGAGCCATTTACTAAAACAAAACCAGGGCGTGCAGGTACATAGAGCCTATCGCCATCTTCCAATGATAAGTCGGGAAGTAACTCTATACCACGAGCGTCAGTGGGCATCTCCAATACAATGCGGCCAGTAACAGGCGTATTACGCAGTTTTGCAACTAATGCTTTTTGAGCTTCTAAATCAGACTTCAGCGAAGCCTGGGCTTCCGCAGAAATTGCACTACTCGCTTTTTGTGAGGCTGAACGCTCTACCTCTTGCTCTAAGCGGTCCGCCAATTCTTGCAATTTAATCTCTTGCAGCTTACGTGCAGATTCACGATTAAGTTCAGCACCAAAGAGATATGCATTATTGGTTAAGCCACCCACTCGATGTACTAATTGGCGTAATGTTTCGCCAGCCTGGACTCTATATACCCCTGCATTTGCTATTTCTCCTTCCAAACGTACAAAACGGGTTTGCTTTTCTGATGGTGCTACAATATCGCGTTTAGAAAATACAGTTACCGTATCGCCAGGCTGAAGCAACACATCCTGAGCTAGATCACGCTCTAGTACTGCTTTACCTAGATTAAAAGGAATAAGATCAGTAGATAGATCTTTCGCTTGCCGTTCAATTACTGCGTAATCCCAATTCACCTCCAGATTATTCCGGCTTAACTCTTCCCGGAATTTACTCTGACCAGTTTTCGCATTTGCTTGTCCAATTGACGCCAAATCTTCAGATTGATACTTACCAATCATATTCCGATTATCGGGCATATCGCCTATGGCCAATTGATTAGGAATCTCTTCGCTATTTGCTTGAGTAGCAGTAGGCCTTGGTAAAACTTCCTGTAAAGAACCTTTAGTAGATTTACTTGCATTATTCTGAATGCTACTAGCTGGGCGACTGAATGACGCCTGGATCAATTGGTTTGAATCCGTAACTGGAGATCCCACTAACCAGCTCTGACTCTGACCGCTACGGTTTCGATTCACCCAATAGTCGGGGATAATCAATGCATTCCGATCTGGAATAATATCGCTTATACGCATCCCTTCACGCCATGGGAAACGCATTGCTTGAGCGACATTTCCATGCAAAGTAACCGAATTCTCTAAGCGCGGTGATACGGCATATACACTGACAACATCACCGTCTTGTAAAGAACTCGCCAGCTCACCTCCATTCAATTGAAATTCAGCGACTTTACGTGCTTGGCGATCAGTAATTCGTTCCACGGTTACCTTTTGACCGGCCGCAGCCGTTGATAGGCCACCAGCCCAATTCAACAGATCTTTTAGGGTACTGTCAGACTTGGCTTCATACACAGCAGCCCGATTGACACTACCATGTATCGCTACCTGCTTCCCAACTGGGGGAATATAGACAACATCACCGGGCAGAAGTCGAGCATCGTTAGACTTGTCACCTGAGATGATCAAATCATACAAGTCGAAAGTAGTGACAACCTTGCCTTGTCGCTTAAGCTGGACGGCACGCATCGAACCGCTTGCCGAGGGGCCGCCTGAAGCGAACAAGGCATTCACCAGGGTACTCAACGAACTAACGGTATAGCTCCCCGGCCTTTTGGCTTGGCCAACCACAAAAATTTGGATCGACCTTAACTGACCCATACTCACAGTAAGGTCAAAATTCTTATAGATACGTCCTACTGCAGACTTGATAAGGGGAACCACTTCCTCGTAACGCAGGCCACCTACATTCAAATTCCCGACCTTGGGAATAAAAATGGCACCATTTCTGCCAACCACGGAGGTCACATCGATATCGACTTGACCCCACCCGCGGACAAGCAGCTCATCCCCCGGTCCAACAACATAATCTGAGGTTACAGGCACCCCATCCAAGGGGGCAAAAGTACTGGGCACCCCTTCGAACATATCTTGACCAAATATCGGTAGGTTCTGCCCTGTGGTAATCGATACCAAATTTTGGAATTCACTAGGCTTAGGCGGCTGCAACACTCGCTGGAGCGTCTGCCCATTCTGACTCTGCTCCAAAAACTGACCAGGACGAGTTGCATCAGTCTGCTGAGCGCTACTCATCGACCCGGTCTGAGCTGCTGATCTGCCAGAGACCAATACACTTCCTGTATCCCTATTAGTATCTTTGCCAAG
This sequence comes from Chitinimonas violaceus, assembly GCF_052601015.1. NCBI lineage: Bacteria > Pseudomonadati > Pseudomonadota > Betaproteobacteria > Neisseriales > Chitinibacteraceae > Chitinimonas > Chitinimonas violaceus. The sequence goes on from NZ_JBQXDJ010000071.1 coordinate 15,331, forward strand.
CCCTTGTAACCCAGCGGGCATAGCATAGCCACCACTGACTTCTGCAGCCTGCAAAAGTACAGGTGCAGAAGCGAGAATAAGCATAGACACTGCACAGCGCAGCTTTGTCGCAAACATCATAGGGCAGCCAGTCGGATCAAATAATAAAAAGAAAAATGCAACAGATTAACCAAGAGCAACGTCACTCGTACCGTGGCGAATAATAATCGCTGTAGCATGTTTGCTACCAAACTAATCACGGTAACGTTGCATTGATACTTCAGATTGGGGCTGCTTACCCCTACTGAAGCAATGTCATCAAACAAACAACGCCAAAAAACCAAAGACCACCTGCATGAGGGGTTGCATGATAACCGACAACAACCCTGTTGCCATCAGGCCTATCAGTATCCATATGCCATATGGTTCAATCTGAGCCAGTTGACTGGCAGCACGAGGAGGGAGTAAAGAAACCAGTATTCTTCCGCCATCCAATGGGGGCAGAGGCAACAAATTCAGTACCATCAGAACCACATTGACTTGGATACCCGCCTGAGCCATATACGACAACGGTGCCTGGAAAATAGTTTCGCCTAAAGAACCTGCAAACTTCAGTATTAATACCCAAACGAGTGCCATTGCTAAATTTGCAGCGGGGCCAGCAGCGGCAACCCACAACATATCCGCCTTGGGATTCTTCAGATTGCGGAAATCAACCTGTACCGGTTTCGCCCAGCCAAATAAAAAACCACCACCCATCGTATTACTAAGAAATAACACCACCGCAGGCACCAATACCGTGCCAATGGGGTCAATATGCTTGATTGGGTTAAGGGTCAGCCTCCCCATCATTTCAGCAGTACGATCCCCGAATTGCTTGGCAGCATAACCATGCGCTGCCTCATGGACAGTAATCGCAAACAAGACTGGCAAAGCATATATCGCTATCTGTTGAATCAGATTCCAGTCATTCACGTCTTATAAATCCAGTTATATAAAATTTAAGCAAGGCCCACCACGGTGGCAGAATACCCCATCTATCCCTCGACATAACCCTGGGGATTCCGCGATTGCCAATACCAACTATGTGTACACATCGCCTCTAACCCAAATTCCGCGCGCCAATCAATTTCACGCAAAGCTGCAGTCGGGTCTGCATAGCATGTGGCGATATCACCAGGACGGCGAGCTGTAACCCGATAGGGTACTGGGCGGCCACTGGCTGCTTCAAGGGCTCTTATCATTTCCAGAACAGAGTAACCCTTACCAGTCCCTAGATTCAGGGTCAGTAAACGTGGCTTGGCCATCAAGGACTCCACGGCGCGCAAATGTCCAAGCGCAAGGTCCATCACATGGATATAGTCGCGCACACCAGTGCCATCTGGTGTCGGATAGTCATTACCAAATACCGACAATATTTCCCGCCTACCTACTGCCACCTGGGCAGCAAATGGTAAAAGGTTATTTGGAATACCGTTCGGATCCTCACCAATCTCACCACTTGGATGTGCACCTACAGGATTGAAATATCGCAGTAGGGCAATTCCCCAGTCCACTTGGGACCGATAGTAATCGCGCAATATCTCCTCCGCCATCAGCTTGCTTCGCCCATATGGGTTCGTCGGTGCGGTGGGGAAGTCCTCACGAATAGGAACAGTTACTGGATCCCCGTATACCGTCGCGGATGAGCTGAACACCAAGGTCTTTACCTTATGTCGCGTCATCGCTCGCAATAAGGTCAAACTACCATTAACGTTGTTGTCGTAGTAATCAAGTGGCTTTTCTATCGACTCCCCCACAGCTTTCAATCCAGCAAAGTGAATGACTGCATCGAAGGCATGCCTAGCGAAAACCCGGTCCAACCCTTCCTCATCGCGTATATCAAGCTGATGGACTGTTACAGGTCTCCCAACCAGCTTCTGTACCCGCGCCAAGGAAATCGGTTTGCTATTGCTGTAGTTATCTATCACGACAACTTCATATCCTGCTTCGAGCAAGACTAAACAGGTATGAGAGCCGATATAGCCAGCACCACCCGTTAATAGAATCTTTTTCATCGGTTCCCTAGGGTCTGTTGACGTTTTGACTTCGGTATATTGAAGAAGCGCAGCAAACCCGCAGAATTACGGTTCCTATACTAATCACCCTGCGGGTTTGCTATGCCCCGATTGATGCTCAGTGACGAGC
>NZ_JBQXDJ010000072.1:0-17354 GCF_052601015.1 Chitinimonas violaceus
GGATTGGATCTGGTTCTACAATCACGAACGCCCTAACATGGCCTTGGGCGGTATTACCCCAATACAGCGGCTGGCCATGGTCGCATAGCGCTACTTCTGACTCCCCTTAAAAATGGGGGGATTACCCAACAAGCACGCCATCACAGCCTATCTGGTATTCGAGTCGGCACATAAGCTCGAAGAGCCGGAAGATATGCTGGTACGTGGCATTTTATCGGTCTATCGCAACTTCGCCACGTTATTGGACGAAAGCCAGCGGGACAAGCTGACGGGCCTCTTGAATCGATACTCGCTCGACCAGAGTCTCGATAAGATCATGATCAATCTCAACAATGCCCGGCCGAACAAAGCTGACATGCCCTCACTCGATGGGATACCGGATGGCGAGGAGAAGCGTAACAATAAGCTTCCACCAGCCTACTGGCTGGCAATGATTGATATCGATCATTTCAAGCGTATCAACGACACCTATGGCCATACGATAGGCGATGAGGTGTTGCTGTTGATTGCCAGACTGATGCAGCAAACACTACGGAATGGTGACCTTTTATACCGCTATGGTGGTGAGGAATTCATCGCCATTAGTGCAACACACGATGCCAATGCCATTCACCAGCAGCTTGAACGCCTGCGCCAGACGATAGAAAGCACGCCTCTTCCACAAATAGGCCAAGTCACTATCAGCATCGGCTATGCAAGGCTGGACGGGCATTACTCAGCCAGGGAAATCATCAGTAGAGCCGACCAGACTTTATACGAAACAAAACGGGCAGGCAGGAATCGAGTGTTTAGCTATTCCAGCCTGCTGGCGGAAGGAGTGTTGAAGGAACCGCAGTACGGGAGTATTGAGTTAATCTGATCGCCGGCTCAAAGTCTGCTGCGAGCCAGCAATCCGACATTAAGCACGCCCCCCTCTTGCTTTCATTCCGGCCAATACAGCTTACGTTGGCTGTCGAAACGTCTTGCAATACCGCTGAATGGATCAATAAACTCGATACTACGTGCCAATAACTGCAACGGTTGGCTGAAGTCGTCGCCCTTTTCTGCTTGCAGTACCGGGTACCAAGGGTCGTTATGAATCGGTATGCCCAATGCAGCCAAGTGTGCGCGCAGCTGGTGCTTCTTACCGGTATGGGGTTCCAACTGGTAACGCGCCCACTCGCCATGCCGAGCCAATAGGGAAATACGCGTTTCGCTATTAGGCTCACCCTCGACTTCCTTCATGGTGAAAAAGCCCTCCCCTTCCTCCAACCGGCTGCGATGTACCAATGGCAAGGCAAGATCAGCACGGTAGGGAGCAATCGCCTCATACGTCTTTTGTACGGTACGAGCCTCGAACAGCTTCTGGTACGCACCACGGCTAGGCGGATGCAGACAAAACAGCACCACGCCCGCCGTTTCCCGATCCAGCCGATGGCAAGGCGACAGCTCTGGCAGGTCCAGCTTGAGCCGCAAGCGCGTCAACAAGGTCTCTCGCAAATGCCGTCCTGCCGGAATGATGGAAAGAAAGTGGGGCTTATCGACGACCAGCAAGCGCTCATCGCGGTGCAGCACCACCTCCTCAAACGGCACAGGCGTTTCCTCTCGTACCTCACGGTAGTACCAGATTCGGGTACCGGCTTGAAACGGGCTATGCGCTGCCAAAGGTTTACCCGCCTCATCCACCAGTTCACCACGCTCCAGTCGACCGCGTAACACAGCCTCTTCCATATGCGGGAAACGCTGCACCAGGAACGTAATCAGGTCTGGCCATGACTCGCGTGGCAACCAGAGAAAACTGGGCGCCACACCATAGCGATTGGGCAAAGGGGAAGAACGACGGGACATATTGCACAACGATAAATATCTGGACTGGTACAGCAGCTTACACGTACCTGCCGTTGCCTTGTAATCAGTACGATCCGATCAAGTACAACACTTGAACACCTACTCTGAGTGACATAACACTACCGAGGATGATTTCAGCTAACTCCCGGCTATGCTGCTTGCAGCAAAGCGTCCAGCCGATCTCAACACGTGCTGTGCGCGACCTGCTCGAACAATAAAAAGGAGACGTTATGCATCCGCAGCACCCCGTTGTTCCTCTTAGCACCACAACACTGGCATTGGTACTGGCTTGCACGCTGACCAGTGGCTGCACCATCAGCAATAAATCCACCCCATTGAAATACAATCTCACTATCACACGGACCAATTACGGCGTGCCGCATATCGAAGCAAGTACGGTTGGCGGCGCAGCCTATGGCGTTGCCTATGCCTATGCAGAAGACAATCTCTGTCTGCTGGCGGATCAGCTGCTGACCGTACGTGGCGAGCGCTCCAAATTTCTCGGGCCAGATCTGACCGTACAGCCGGGTTCAACCATCACCAATCTGGACAGTGACTTCTTCTTCCGCGCTCTGCTCGATGATGCGAGCCTCAATGCCATCTATGCCAACCTGTCTGAGCCCGCACAGGAGATGTTTGATGGTTATGTGGCGGGCTACAACCGGCTTTTACGGGACAGAACCAACACAATACCCACGAGCTGTGATGGCGCAGCCTGGGTAAAGCCGATGTCGCGTCTCGATATGTACCGGCTGATGACGGACAAAGCAATCTTGTCCGGCCTTGGTAACTATGTAACGGCAATTGCCAGAGCAGCACCACCAGCGGCCGCCCCTGCTGTCAAAGCCAAACTGGCACAGGATTCACAAAGCACGGTCGAACTATTCAACCAGGATTGGAATGCGCGACCACAACCGGGCAGCAACGCCTATGGTTTTGGCAGCGATGCCACTGCAAATGGCAGCGGCATGCTACTGGGCAACCCACACTTCCCCTGGTCCACCACCAATCGCTTCTACCAGATGCACCTCACAGTGCCTGGTCAATTCGATGTCATGGGTGCTTCGCTGGGCGGCTTCCCACTGGTGAATATCGGCTTCAACAAGGATATTGCCTGGAGTCACACGGTCTCGACCGGCAGGCGCTTTACCCTGTTTGAGCTGACGCTGCAGAACGGTATGCAATACGTGTTCGATGGCGAAGTCAAACCACTGCAGCAGAAAACCGTCAGCATCGAGGCACTACGGCCCGATGGCACTTTGGAAACCCGTACGCGACAGCTTTACAGCTCGCGCCACGGCCCGATTCTGGTCACCCCGGATCTTGCCTGGACCAGTACCAGGGCCTATGCCATCAAAGACGTCAACTTCGAGAACAGCCGCATGATCGAGCAATGGCTGCACATGGCAAAAGCAACGTCTGTAGAAGACGTCCGGCAGGCATTGCTTGGCGTAAACGGCTTGCCCTGGGTCAATACCCTCGCAGCAGACCGCCACGGCAAGACACTGTATGCCGACATTTCCGCCACCCCCTATGTGACCAATGCCAAGCTGACAAGCTGCGCCACCTCATCTGTCGCACAGGCAGTTTTCGCCAAACGATTGTTTGTGCTTGATGGCAGCACGCATACCTGTGAATGGGATGTGGATTCGAGCGCCAACCGACCAAGCTATCCCACCACCCAGATGCCAGCCATGATACGTAGCGACTATGTGGCGAATAGCAATGAAAGTGCGTGGTTGGCCAACCCAGCACAGCTCAATAACAACCTGCCGCTCATTATCGGCGACAACGCAAAGGAACAGTCTCACCGGACCCGCATGGCTTTCTCGCAAATTGCCGACAGGCTGACTGGGGGTGATGGTAAAGCAGGCAAGCGCTTCAACCTCGACAATATCGAGGAAATCTTTTTCGATGCACGCAGCTATTCGGCTGAGTTGGTAACAGACAGTCTCGTCACCTCATGCCGTGCCACACCCGTTGTTACCGCAACCAGCGGCAACAGCATCAACCTCACCGAGGCCTGCAATACCCTGGCAGCCTGGAACAAGCGTATGAACTTCAGTGCTGTAGGTGTACCCCTATTCCGCGAGTTCTGGCGTAGTGCACGCTTATTGCCCAATCTATGGACAACACCGTTCGATCCAGCCAGCCCTATCAATACCCCACGTGGGTTGAATATCGGCGATGCCACAGTCAACACCGCGTTACTCAAGGCTCTTGCCGATAGTGTAGAAAAACTTACGGCCAACGGTGTCGCCCTGTCTACGCCATTGCAAGATATTCAATACGTGGGCTCAGGCGCGAACAAGCTTCATATTGATGGTGGCGACGAGTTCGAAGGCACCTTCAACAAAATGACCCCCGCAGCAGGTCTGTCTGCCACAGGTTACACCCCCATTGTCTACGGCAGCAGCTATATCCAGGCGGTTACCTTTGACAGCAACGGCCCTGTCGCCCGCGGCATTCTTACCTATTCCCAGTCCACCAATCCTGCATCACCTTACTATCGTGACCAGACCGCGGTATACAGCAGCGGCCGGTGGGTTGCCTTGCCATTCAAGGCCAGTGAAATAGCAGCACAGACTGTCGGCAGTAAAATCACGTTGCGCGAATAGCCATAATGAAAACGCCCCGTATTCGGATAGGAATGCGGGGCGGATAAATCAATACCACGCTACGACGCAGCGGTACACCTCACGCGAAAGCTGCGAAGGGAAACCTGCGGACCATTCGCCTCCACCAATCCTGTTGCAATCAGGTGTTGCAAGCGTGAACTCAGGAAGACATCGCCTAAACTATTCCTGGGGTCGCAATTGCCCATCGCTTGACCCACTACCCGAGCAGCAGCAAGCCACTCCGGCCCGCATGCATTGAGCAGCAGATGGTCATGCACAGACACATCCCTGTAGACCAGTTCACCCGCTTCATTGCACTCTCGCAATTGCGAAGGACGAGCAGCAATCGATAGGAACTCCTGCGCCCAGGCATCGATAACCATGGGCGACAACACTACCGCGTTTGGCAAACAAGCCGCCAACCCGTCTTCCTCGTGCACCGCCACCGCGTGATACCCATCGCGCGCGGGTACCGGCACATGCACCAGTGGTACTTGGCACATGCCAAGCCAATGACACGCCATACGCAGAAATACGTAATCAGACCCACTGCCACTTGCCCAGATCAACAGACGTGCTGGCTTATCCTGCTCAAGCCGCTTTCTAAGCGACCGCCAAACCGCAAAACTATCGTCCGGATCACGATCAGCCTCATCCAGGCCGGGGCTCCACAGCGGCTCGACAGACTCTTCATAACAACCTTGCACGAGGGTACGCCAGAAACGAACCCGCTCTCGGCCATCATCAAGTGGGCCAAGCTCGAACGAATCGCCAACGCAGAACACCTTGCCCGACATCAGGCGTTGTTTTATTCCCTGGCGCAACGCCCCGCCCGCACTTGGCGATGAAACGAGATGAAAATCGATGATCTTTACTCCTGCTGGTAACTGGGGTTTGGACACGAACACCAAGAAGTCGTTCACGATTTGTCGCCAGGGGGAATAAGCGCAGCGCAAAGGTCTCGCGAGCTAAAGCAAGACAAGGCGAAAACGCTCGAGGAAGCGGAGTTTACGCGTGGTAAATGCGCATTCCGAGGGTGTTTTCAACGCTGTACTGCTGACGCGCAGCAGACTAGTTTCGAATACCTATCCATGATCTGTCGCGAGCAGCTGTCAGCAGGGTGAAGCGCAGCGCAGAAACCGGCATGTACTTAAGTACACGAGGCTTTCGAGCAGCACATGAACCCTGATCACAGCTGCGCAGTACGATCATGAATAGGTTCTAGCCCCCCTTCAGCTTCACCCACCAAGCATCAAACGACTTCTGCACATTGCTGTCCCAAGTAGTCAGCTGATGCAGATTTCTGGCAGCAACGGGCGAAGGGAAGATCGCAGGGCTGCTGCGCAACTCTTGTCGTACATACGCCTTTGCCGCCTCATTGGGGTTGCCCGACCCAATTTCGTTGGTCAACGCTGCAGAATTCTTTCCATCCAGCATGAAGTTGATGAACTGGTGGGCCAGCTCCTGATTCTCCGACTTGCGATGGATAACCAAGTTGTCGACACCTAATACGTTCCCTTCCTGCTGGTAGCGGTACTCGATCTTGATATTGCGCCGCGCTGCCTTTGGATTGGTCCTGGCGATAAAGAAGTCACTGGAGAAACCCAGGGCGATCCAGATATTGCCCAGCGCCAGTTCTTCGCCAAAAGTCTGGTTAGCCAAGGGACTACTGAAACTCATGCCCGCCCAGTACGGCTTGGCCTGCTCAATACTGGCTTTGGCAGCAGCCAGTTCAACGGGGTCCGTACTGTTGGGAGAGAAACCATTGTAAACAAGGGCCGCCGCCATCACTTCACGTGAGTCGTTGATCACAAACACCCGGCCCATCAATTTCCCCAGATACTCAGGGTCAAACAGGGCTTTGTAGCTGCTGGTATCAATACCTAGCTCGCGCATCTTATCGACGTTGTAGCCAAGCAGTGTCGATGTAAAAGCGTAAGGCACGCTGTAACGATTGTCCGGGTCATAACCTGGGTTGGCGAAGGCTTTGGCCACATTGCTCATGCGGGTTACCTTGTTGCGGTCCAGGGGCTGCAACAAACCTTTCTTGGCGAGTATGGACACGGCGTAATTCGTTGGCACGATTACATCGAATACCTTGCCCTTATCGACAACGTTTTCGAGCATTTCGTCCATCGTGCCGTAGGTGGTTTCAACCACCCGGCAGTTGCATTGCGCTTCAAAACGCTTGAGCGCATCGTGAGACAGATAATCACCCCAGTTGTAGAGCCGCAGATCTACAGCGAAACATGGGGTAAGGACCACAGCCACCATGGCTGCCTTCAGACATCGATGTACAAAAGAACGCATTATCAACTCTCTGTTAGATCACAAAGGCAAGACCCCATCAGCGTGCCGCTTGGTTTTTCCGTTCCCATGCAATGCCGAACACTGGCACGACCAAACAACATGCCCGAAGCGCCTTATCTCGACGGCACCGCAAGTGCATGAACAATTCCTAGGAGCAGCGACTTAAAAGGCAAGAACAAGCGAAGGCCACTAATTAGATTCAACCCCTGCGCAATTTTCAATGTGGGCTTTTGCACCCCTCTAGATAATCAGGAAAACGTATTCAACGACTTGGCTATATATGCCCTTAGAACCTGTTCATGATCTTATTGCGCAACTGTGATCAGGGCCTATGTGCTGCTCTTCGCCCTGCTGACAGCTGCTCACGACATATCTTGAAAAGGTTCTTACTTTCGCTGAAAGGCTTACCAGTCCTCATGCTCAGCCAAAAGGACGGCCTAGAAGACGCGATACGCACCCTCTATGTCAACCGCATCCAGGGTTGACGTGGCGATTCGCCAACAGGACCTTGCCATTTCCACACATACTGCAAGGAATCGCGCTGATTCACCGATACCTTGTTGCCAATCGCAGACCGACCGGCCACGCCATTACAATGTGCGCTCGCTCAACAAGGACTTTTGTATGACCAGCGCTCAAGTTAACAACACCAACCATGGCGTGACCTTGGAGAAAATGCTGACCACATTGGTCGAGTTCTACGGCTGGAAGGAACTGGGCCAACGCATCGAAATCCGCTGTTTTCAGGCCGACCCCACTATCAAATCCAGCCTGACCTTTCTGCGCCGGACACCGTGGGCACGCGAAAAAGTGGAGGGCCTGTATGGCAAATGCCTGCGCGACATGGCCAAGCAAGCCAAGGCCAAACCAGATCCGACATAAGAACCTGCTCAAAGTCTGCTGCGCATCAGCAATACGGTGTTGAAAACGCCCTCGGAATGCTCATTTGCCCCATGTAAACTCCGCTTCCTCAGTTGTTTTAGCCTTGTCTTGCTTTAGCTCGCGAGACTTTGAACAGTCTCTAAGAACTCGTTCAAAGCGCGTTAAACAGTCGGGTAACTTCCTGGCAGTAAAATGCTGCGATCAACCTGGCGGATATCGGTACGGCCACAGAAGGCCATGCTTAAATCGAGTTCTCGCGCGATGATCTCCAACGCACGCGTTACACCGGTTTCACCCATGGCGCCCAGCCCATAGAGGAAGGCGCGGCCTATCATGGTGCCCTTGGCGCCCAACGCCATTGCCTTGAGCACGTCCTGACCGGAGCGGATGCCGCTATCTAGCCAGACCTCAACATCCTTACCCACCGCATCGACGATTGCCGGCAGAGCGGTAATGCTCGATGGCGCGCCATCAAGTTGCCGCCCGCCGTGATTGGAAACGACCATGGCATCGACACCGCATCGGGCTGCAAGACGCGCATCCTCCGCATCCATGATGCCTTTGATGATGACCTTGCCGCCCCACCGTTGCTTGATCCACTCCACATCAGCCCAACTCAGCGCTGGGTCGAACTGCTCGGCAGTCCAGGCGCTAAGGGAGGAAAGATCGCCCACACCCTTGGCATGGCCGATGATATTGCCAAAACCATAGCGCCGCGTACCCAGCATACCCAAGCACCAGCGCGGCTTGGTAATAAGGTTGAGAAGATTCTTCAGCGTCGGTTTGGGCGGGGCGGAAAGGCCGTTTATAAGGTCTTTATGCCGCTGGCCAAGAATCTGCAAATCCATCGTCAGTACCAAAGCGCCACAACCGGCGGCTTTGGCACGCTCAATCAAAGCTTCGATAAATGCACGATCCCGCATCACGTAGAGCTGAAACCAGAATGGCGCTTTCGTGTGTGCGGCCACGTCTTCCAGCGAACATATACTCATCGTCGACAGCGTAAACGGCACACCGAACTGGGCGGCAGCACGGGCAGCCAGGATTTCACCATCGGCATGCTGCATACCCGCCAAGCCGGTGGGGGCCAGCGCCACAGGCATGGCAACATCGATACCTGCCATCTGTGTACACAGGTTACGGTTACGTATATCCACTGCCACCCGCTGACGCAGCTTGATCGACTGAAAATCCCCCTGATTTGCCCGGTAGGTGCTTTCTGTCCAAGACCCTGAATCGGCGTAGTCGTAAAACATGCGGGGCACACGCTTATTCGCCAGTACACGCAAATCTTCGATGCAGGTGATCACAGCAAAGCTCCTCTTTTTTATTCAAGGTAGGGATTGATTCTGCTGCTCATAAGTGGCAATCACAACCGGGGTAAATCCCCTAGTACCGCTTCAAAATTCGCTACGCGTTAGCGATAAAGCGTTGAAAACATCTTCGAAATGCTCATTTACCCCTCATAAACTCCGCTTCCTCGGCTACTTTCGCCTTGTCTCGCTTAGCTCACAAGACTTTGAAAAGATTTATCCCCTGCCAGGTTCCTGTGGCCAGGAAAACAAAAAGGGCGCCGAAGCGCCCTTTTTGTTTCAGTCGATTACAAAGCAACCGATCAACCGTTCTGCTGGATACCCGCAACAATCCAGCCGGCCTTACCATCGTTGGTACGGCTCAAGTGCCAGGTTTCGTCAAACCGCTCGGCGCTGGCGTCCTTCGATTCACGGATCAGGCCATGAAAGCGCACGCTGGCGATATCACGACGACCTTCCTGCGCATAATCAATCACTTCCGCATCAAGCTGGACCACATCGGTATCGTTGGCTGCACCTTTACGCTCGCTGATCTGCAACTTGATTTCAGCAAACATCTCTGGCGACGTGAACTCGCGCATATCGTCGAGGTCAGCCTTATCGTAAGCGGCTTGCAAGCGCACAAAGTTCAGCTTGGCGACCCGGACAAAGGATTCCACATCAAAACCAGCAGGGAACTGCGCCGGACCCTGTGCAGCGTTGTTGAATTGGGAAGCCGGCGTATCGTTCACCGAGCCATAAGGTTGCTGTTGCGAACCATAGGGCTGTTGCGACTGGAACTGAACAGGCTCGTTACCGCCGCCGGCATACTGGACCTTAGGCGCTGCAGCTGCTGGCCGCATACGACGCATGATGAACCCAATCACCGCAAAAGCAGCCACAGCAAGCAAAGCGATCATTACAAAGTTGGAGAAGCCTTCACCCATGCCCAGATGTGAAAACAGCGCAGCCAGACCCAGACCCGCCGCCAAACCAGCGAGAGGCCCCATCCAATTACGCTTTGGCGTAGCAGGCGCTGCTGCTGGCTGGCCCTGATTAAGGCGCTGCGGTGTCGCATCGCGCTGCGGCGCGCTGCGCTGCATGCCGGACGACTTACCGCCGCCAAACCTTCGAGCTTCTGCATCCACTGCCATAAAGCTCACACTCAGAAAGACTGCAAACAGGGTGAAAAGAAGCTGTTTCATATCCGTGAACATCCCTTAATTTTGATATAGCGACCGTTATTTTATCGGCCACCGAGGCAATAAGACCATTGAACGACTAAGAAGTTTCAGCTGCCTTGTCATGATTTTGTAGGCGACAAGTCCAGACTACTGGGTTAAAAACCCAAGTAAAGGCGTATTTGGAGAAGATTTACATGCATCATGTCCTCAAAGTCGGGCTTGTCGGTTATGGCTACTCAGGCCGAACTTTCCATGCACCGCTGATCAGTGCGACCTCCAGCCTGGAGTTGGCTGCTATCGCAAGCAGCCAGGCCGACCTCGTCACGGCCGACTATCCGGCCACACGGCTGTGCGAAACACCTGAAATCCTGTTCGCACGTCCCGAGATCGATCTCGTAGTCCTTGCCACACCCAATGCCAGCCATTACCCGTTGGCTCGTGCGGCACTACGCGCCGGCAAGCATCTGGTTGTCGACAAACCCTTTACCCTAAATGTGGCCGAGGCCGAAGCTTTACAAGCGGCAGCAAGCCAAACCGATCGATTACTGTCTGTCTTTCATAACCGTCGTTGGGACAGCGACTTCCTGTTGCTGAAGCAATTGCTGGCAACTGGCGAGCTGGGCAACGTCACCCAGTTCGAATCCCGTTATGACCGCTTCCGGCCTGTCGTGCGCAAACGCTGGCGGGAAAGCGCTGTAGCCGGCGCCGGTAATTGGTTCGATCTCGGCCCACATCTTATCGACCAGGCATTACAGCTTTTCGGCCAACCTGAAGCCATCACGGCAGATATCCACGCCCGGCGCGATGGTGCGGAAGCTGCTGACGACGCACTTGCCGTACTGCACTATCCAGACAAGCGGGTAATGCTTGGTGCCAGCTGTCTCATGGCCGGCGGGTCGCCGCGGTTTCTGATGGCCGGTACACGCGGCAGCCTGTTGGTAGGCGGGCTGGACGTGCAGGAAGAGCAACTCAAAGCTGGCCTGCGCCCTGGTGACATCGGCTGGGCGGTTGATCCACGCCACGCCAAACTGTTTACCGAAACGGGTCAGCGCGAGTTGAGCCTGCCCGAAGGCCAATACACCGCCTACTACGCCGCTATTCGTGATGCTTTACTTGGCGTAGGAAAAAACCCAGTGCCACCGAGCGAGGCCCTGGCGGTGATGCGTGTTATTGAAGCGGGCGTCGCCAGCAGCGCACAAGGCGTTCGTATTCGACTAGGCTGAATCATTTGGCGGCACTCAAAAACGGGTAAGTGATGGAAAAGCCCTACTCACCAGCTTGCGAACGCAACCGCAAGCCTATTCTGGCCATACTGCGCGAGCGCTTTGCAAGCCGCCGCCATATTCTGGAAGTCGGAAGTGGTACCGGGCAGCATGCCGTACATTTCGCGGCGGCCCTGCCGCATCTTGTCTGGCAAACGTCAGACCGGGCTGAGAACCTGCCCGGCATACGCCTATGGCTGGATGAAGCGCAACTACCCAACACCCCTGCCCCGCTGACTTTTGACATTAACCATGCATGGCCAGAGAGCCCGTTCGATGGTGTATTCAGCGCCAATACGCTGCACATCATGCATTGGCCAGAAGTCGAAAAGCTGTTTGCGGGCTTACCCGCCACCCTATCGCCTAAAGCCATGGTGGTGATATACGGTCCATTCAACTACCAAGGACGGTTTACCAGCACCAGCAATGCCGCCTTCGATGCCTCGCTCAAGTCACAGAACGCTGAAATGGGCATCCGTGATTTTGAAGCCGTATTCGAACTGGCTTCTGCTGCAGGCTTGGCACTTTTGGAAGACCATGCAATGCCGGCAAACAATCGTTGCCTGGTCTGGCAGGCCACCAGCTAGTGATTGTCACGATCGCCTGTCCCCAAATACAGCCCTCGGATCTGCCAGCCGGATATTGTAGAGATGCGGAGGGGTCGCCATACTGGCCAGCCCCATTCAGGCTCTGCTAATCGACCCATGCCTACCAACGCTCCAGTAGACCGCGCCCAACTCCAGCAGCAATGCCATATCCACTATAACGGCTTTACTGCGCTCAGCCTCGCAGATGAATTCCACGCCATGGCGGACTGGTGCGCTCAGCATGAGCTGAAGCGCGATAGCTACGGCAGCGGTGCGCTGATTACCGACTTTGAAAACAAGATCGCCACATTGCTGGGAAAACCCGCAGGCTTGTTTATGCCCAGTGGCATCATGGCGCAACTGATTGCTGTCCAGTTGTGGTCCGAGCGGACCGGTATACATCGTATCGGTATGCATCCATTGTCACATTTGCTGTTGGTAGAAGAAGAAGCCTACCAAGCCGTGCTACAACTGCATGGCGTGCCGATAGGCAGCCGTTTGCGCCCCATGTTGGCAAGCGATCTGGATGCCTGCAAGCAATCGTTGGCTTGCCTCCTTGTGGAATTGCCTGTCCGCTATGCAGGTGGCCAGTTGCCAAGCTGGGACGAGCTGGAAGCCCTCAAAACCGCAGCGCGCGCCCGGCAGATTCCACTGCACATGGATGGTGCGCGGTTGTGGGAAAGCCAACCATTCTACGGCCGGAGCCACGCCGAGATTTGCGCGGGCTTTGATTCGGTTTATGTCTCGGTCTACAAAGGCATCGGCGGCATTGCTGGCGCGGTACTGGTAGGCGAAACCGACTTCATCGAGCAAGCACGGCTATGGCGGCGGCGCTTTGGCGGCACACTGTCCCAGCAAAACCCCATGATTGTCTCTGCCGACATGCATTTTGATACACGCCTGGAACAACTGCCCGCCTGCTACCGGCGGGCTGTTTCACTGGCAGAAGGACTATCCGGCATTAAAGGGTTGCGTATCAACCCAACCGTGCCTCGAACCAATATGTTCCATGTATTTTTCGATGCGTCAGCCGATGCCGTCATTGCTGCACGCGATGAGATTGCTGCGAGTGATCGGCATTGGATCTTGGATATGGTGCAACCCACTACAGTACCCGGCTGGAGCACAGCGGAAATAACCGTAGGCAACAACTTGCTGGGCCTGGGCAACCACGAAGTAGTACCGCGCTTCGCCCGCTTGATGGAACTGGCTCGTACAGCTTCTGGCATGAGCAGTACACAGCGCCCTTGAATATGCTTGCTAAAATAGCGCCCTGAAAAGTCAGGACATTATCGTGAGCAACCTTCCAGAACTTCGGCCCGGTCAGTCGATCGAGCTACTTAAAGCGCTGCATATCCTTACACGCGACGGCAAGCTCAACCAGGATAGCCGGCGAAAGCTCAAGCAGGTTTATCATCTGGTTCAATTCATCGAACCACTGTTGGCGGAAATACTGGCCGAGAAAGGCGATGTCAACCTAGCTGACCACGGTGCAGGTAAATCCTACCTGGGGTTTATTCTTTACGATCTGGTACTGAAAGCACACAACGCCGGCTACGTGTACGGGATCGAGTGGCGTGAAGACCTGGTGAACAAGTCGCAGGAGCTGGCGCATCATCTTGGGTTCGATCGCATGGCTTTCCTGAATCAATCGGTTGCCGAATCAACCAGCAATAGCAAGCTGCCCGACCAGATCGACATGGTCACCGCCTTGCACGCGTGCGACACCGCTACGGATGACGCAATCCGTTTTGGTTTGGAAAAACAAGCGCAGTTCATGGTACTGGTGCCCTGCTGCCAAGCCGAAGTTGCTGCGACATTGCGCAAGCACAAGAACGAATCGTTTGGCAAAACACCCCTGTCCGAAATCTGGCGACATCCCATTCATACCCGCGAGTTCGGTAGCCAGATCACCAATGTATTGCGCTGTCTGCAACTGGAAAGCCGTGGCTATCAGGTAACCGTTACGGAGCTTGTAGGCTGGGAACACTCCATGAAAAACGAGCTGATCATCGCCCGCCAGACCAACTCGCCACGCAAGAATGCCCTGAGCAGGCTGGAGCAGATTTTGCACGAGCTGAACCTTGAGGACATGCGCCAGCGATTTATCTACTGATCCTCGCTCTCCGCTTCCCATGGCAACAAAGTAAAAAGCCGATGCATTTGCATCGGCTTTTTACTGACAGGCTCTCGAAAAACTCAGAACTGGCCTAGATAATCGCGTTTACCAATATCCACACCGTTGTGCCGCAAGATGGCATAGGCGGTGGTGATATGGAAGAAGAAGTTGGGGAAGACATAAGTCAGCAAATACGGTTGCCCCTGGAAGACTGTTTCCTTGTCACGCCGCTTCAGCGTAATGGTACGTGCTTCGCTGCCATCTATCTTCTCAGCCGGTACGCTCTTAATAAAATCGATGGTCTTGGCGATCCGTGCCTGCAATTCTGGAAAAGTCGTTTCCGTATCGGGGTAGCTAGGCACCTCGATGCCGGCCAGCAGAGCCGCACAGGTTTTGGCTGCATCAGCGGCGATCTGCACTTGGCGAGCCAGCGGGAACATATCCGGTGCCAAACGAGCATTGATAAATACACTGGGGTCAATATTGCGCGCTTCGGCACTGGTGACAGCTTTCTCCAACACGCTGGAAAGATTGCTGAGCAGGCGGACAAAAACCGGGACGGAAGCTTGATACATGGAAAGCGACATGACAGTTCCTTACAGTGGTTAGATGTAAAACTCAAATACTGCCCCCGGTATATGGGCCTCTTCCCAGCAACCACAAGAGGAAACATCCAATGGGACAATTATCGGCTGAATGCCGCAGCATTTTGTTCTCGATAAGAATGTCGCCACTCCACTATCAGATACCACTTCATGCTAACCACAAAGGTGGCTCCTGCATTTGGGCGATTTGCTCGCGCAGCTCCAGAATCTTCTGCTCCCAATAATGCGGCGTGCCAAACCACGAAAAAGCCTGTGGAAATGCAGGGTCATGCCACCGCCGGGCCAACCAGGCACTGTAATGAATCAACCTCAGCGTACGCAACGCTTCAATCAGGTGCAGCTCCCGATGGTTGAATTCACAAAAATCCTCATAGCCCGCCAGAATATCCGCCATCTGGTGTACCTGGTCACGACGCTCGCCAGAGAGCAACATCCATAGGTCTTGAATGGCTGGCCCCATTCGGCTGTCGTCAAAGTCCACAAAATGCGGCCCGGCGTCTGTCCACAGTACGTTGCTCGCATGGCAATCGCCATGCAGGCGAATCTGTTCGACCTGCCCCGCATCGGCAAGACAAGTACGAACACCTGCCAAGGCCTGTTCAACGACAGCTTGATAGTTGTCTCGCAGGTTCGAAGGAATGAAATCACTATCCAGCAACCAAGCTGCCGGTTCCTCTCCAAAACTGGCGATATCAAGTGTCGGCCTGTGCTGGTAAGGCTGGGTCCGCCCAACCGCATGAATACGACCAAGAAAACGGCCTAACCATTCCAACACGGCAGGATCATCCAGCTCCGGCGTACGGCCGCCACGGCGGGGAAATAGCGAGAATGCAAAGCCCGCATGGTGATGCAATGTCTGCCCGTTAATGGACAACGCGCCCACTACCGGGATCTCCAATGCCGCCAGTTCCGCGACAAAGGCATGCTCTTCCTGAATTTGTGCGTCGCTCCAACGCGCCGGCCGGTAGAACTTGGCTATAAGCGGTGGTTCTTCATCGATTCCAACCTGATAAACGCGATTTTCGTAGCTATTCAGCGCTAGCAAACTGCCGCTGCTACGCAGGCCCAGGCTGTCGACTGCATCTAGCAGACAATCAGGCGTCAGGGTTTCATAAGGGGCGGAAATAGTCATGCCGCCATTGTACGGACCCTACTTGCAACAGCACGGCTTTTCGCCAATTGGCGAAGCGGGCTACTATCGCGAACATAAACCTTCCCATACCGTGTCGCTATTGTGCCTTTACGCTCTCTATCACTGTTCATTGTTGGCAGCCTACTGGCAGGTTGCGCCAGTACCTACACCTCTCAGCCCACTGCCCCTATTAAGGTAGGTAATCCCCCCTCTACTCTGCCCGTCGAACCCCAGCCGACATCAGAAGAAACACCACCCACATCCACAGAAAAGATCCCTGCCACGGTGCCTGACACAGAGTCTCCCAGACCCGCCACACCAACTTCAACCCGCTACCGCGACGTCCATGTCGGACGAGCATTGCTGAATCAGTTATTACCGCCAAAAATCGGCGACCGTGCAGGTTGGGCACAAGACATATTCGGAGCTTTCGAGGGGTTGAAGATCCCTTACACCAAGGAATACTTTTGCGCTGCCATCGCCACGATCGAGCAGGAGTCGAGTTGGCAGGCAGACCCTGTCGTGCCCGGCCTGAACCGCATGGTATGGGAGCAGATAGGTAACAAAGCCGATAAATATGGCTTGCCACTTCCAGTAGTCAAAGCAGCACTGGGCAGAGCCTCGGGTAATGGCCGCAGTTACCGGGATCGTATCGACAGCCTGCGTACCGAAACCCAGATGAACCTGCTGTTTGAAGAGATGTCCGCAGAAGCAGAACGATTGGGGTTGCCGCTGAACATGCAGAACCCCATCCGCACTGGCGGACCAATGCAGGTCAGCGTTGATTTTGCGACTGGCCATACCAAGGCATGGCCCTACCCTTATACCTACAAAGGCAGTTTGCGCCATGAGGTCTTCACCCGTCGTGGTGGCACTTATTTCGGCGTAGCCAACCTGCTGCACTACCGTGCACCCTACACCGATATGGCCTTTCGTTTTGCTGATTACAATGCCGGGCGTTTTTCCAGCCGTAACGCGGCATTTCAAGCCGCAGTCGCAAGACTCGGCAAAATCAAACTCAATCGGGACGGCGATCTACTACGTTATGAGGCAGGCCGTCCTAGCAAGACACCCAGCAACACACAATTGGCGCTACGTGATCTGGCTGTCCGGATCAAGATGAGCCCGGCTGAAATCGAACGCGATCTGTTGTTGGAAAAGGAAAATGCATTTGAGCAAACACCGCTCTACAAGCGCGTATTTGACCAGGTTGATGGACAAACTGGCGAGCCCGCGCCCAGAGCCATATTCCCGCAGATACGACTTAGCAGCCCAAAGATTACCCATAAGCTGACAACAGAATGGTTTGCCAAGCGGGTTGATGGGCGCTATCGGACGTGCTTGGCCCGAGGCACCTAAAAGCCCGACTTCACGCGACCAGGGCAAATACGGTAGCAGCACCTAGACTCCTTAGAACCTGTTCAAAGTCTTTTCATCTAGCTCCAGACCGGCGATGCTTGCCCAATGAGAACCCCTTACCCCAGCGATATCAGTCGCGAACAATTCGAAGCCATCCGCCCTTTGCTGGAAAACGCC
>NZ_JBQXDJ010000073.1:0-17337 GCF_052601015.1 Chitinimonas violaceus
GGCAACTTTCGCCGCCTAGCAAAAGATGTCGAGGTATTGACGGCGACAGCGGAGAATTTCGTGCGCGTCGCCATGCTAAAAATAACACTTGCCAAACTACGATAGACATTAACCAGACAGCTTCTTACTTTCCCGCGAACAGATTGAATGGGCGTCCATCATTTTCGTGATGGAAAGCAAGCACAAGCACAAACTGTCCCAACAGTTCAAAACCAGCCTCAATGGCAAACGAGTCGTCTGTCTGGATATTCCGGATGAATATGAATACATGCAGCCCGAACTGATAAAACTGCTTGAACTGAAGGTTGGCGCTTTTCTCCGATAAGGCTGTGCTTACACGATGCAACTTCAAGTCAAACACCTCGGCCTCGTCGAATACGAACCAACCTGGCGCGCCATGCAGGCGCTTACCGATGCTCGCGATGCCGGCACACCCGATGAACTGTGGTTACTGGAGCATCCTCCTGTTTTCACCCAGGGACAGGCCGGCAAACCCGAGCACGTGCTGCAAACTACCGATATTCCTATCGTGCCTATCGACCGCGGAGGACAAGTGACCTACCATGGTCCCGGCCAGCTGGTGGGGTATCTGATGGTCGACCTGAGCCGTCGCAAACTCGGCGTACGCGAATTCGTACGCCGGCTCGAACAAAGCCTGGTCGAGCTGCTGGCTGATTTTGGCATTACCGCCTATGGCAAGGTCGATGCACCTGGGGTTTATGTGCAAATGCCTGATGGCGAAGCCAAAATCGCCTCACTGGGACTGCGTATACGCAATGGCAAGAGCTACCATGGCCTCGCCCTGAATGTGGATATGGACCTTACGCCTTTCAGCTACATCAACCCCTGCGGTTACGCCGGTTTGGCTGTAACGCAGCTGAAAGACCTGGGCGTGAATGAAACGCCGGCCTCGCTTGCGCCGCGTTTGGCCGCTAAAATCAATACCTTGCTCGCATTGGAAGGCACCGCCTCAATCGCCGACTATGCCCTGAGCGCCAAGCCAGCTACTGTTTGAACTGGTTGCAGAAAACGAAAGAACCCAAGCATGTCTTCGCCCGTCGTCACCACCCCGCCCACAAAAGCCGAACAAGGCGTCAAGCTCAAGGGCGAGGCCAAGACCGCCCGTATTCCGATCAAGATCGTCCCGCTTGATAAGCCACTGGAAAAGCCGGACTGGATTCGCGTCAAAGCCCCCAGCGGCAGCCGCTTTTACGAAATCAAAAACATTTTGCGTGAGCAAAAGCTGCACACGGTTTGCGAAGAAGCCAGCTGCCCGAATATTGGCGAATGCTTTGGCAAGGGTACAGCCACCTTCATGATCATGGGGGACATCTGTACCCGTCGCTGCCCCTTCTGCGATGTGGGTCATGGCCGCCCGAACCCGCTGGACGAGAACGAACCCAGGCACTTGGCCGAAACCATCGCCGCCCTGCGCCTTAAATATGTAGTAATCACCTCGGTAGACCGCGACGATCTGCGCGACGGCGGCGCCGGCCATTTTGCCGACTGCATACGGCTTAGCCGCGAGTTGTCGCCAAGTACGCAGATCGAGGTATTGGTGCCCGACTTCCGCGGCCGTCTTGATATCGCGATCGATATCCTCAGCGCCACCCCGCCCGATGTGATGAACCACAATCTGGAAACCGCACCCCGCCTATATAAACAGGCTCGACCCGGTTCAGATTACTTACATTCGCTGAAGCTTCTGAAAGACTACAAGGCGCGCAACCCGAACGTTGCCACCAAGTCCGGCATCATGGTGGGGCTTGGTGAAACCGACGAGGAAATCCTTGAAGTAATGCGCGATATGCGCGCACACGATATTGATATGATCACCATTGGGCAGTACTTGGCGCCATCGAACTCGCACTTGCCGGTGTTACGTTATGTAACACCAGACCAGTTCAAGTTCTTTGAGGCTGAAGCCTACAAAATGGGCTTTAAACATGCCGCCGTCGGTGCTTTGGTGCGGTCCAGCTATCATGCGGACCAGCAAGCGCACGACGCAGGCATCTAAGAACCTGTCTAAAGTCTGCTGCGCGTCAGCAATACAGCGTTGAAAACATCCTCGGAATGCTCATTTACCCTCGGTAAATTCCGCTTCCTCGGCTGTTTTCGCCTTGTCTTGCTTTAGCTCGCGAAACTTTGAACAGATTCTGACCTACCCTATTTTTTGCATACCCAGTTACCCAAGGAAATGACGTAATGGCACAGGAATCCGACGACAAGTTCTACGACCGGGCCGATGCCTATATACAGTTGGCCAACTCACAGTTTGAAGATGCAGAGCTTGCCGAGGTCAGCGCTTCTTTCATGTATGCCTTTGCGCGCTACACTGCATGGCTAAGCTCGCAGGAGTTCACCTCAGGCAAGGAAATGCAGGCGGCCAAAGCTAAATCGATGGCTTTCTTCACGAAGCAATTCCAAGCCATGTTGGAAGAGAACTTCGACGACTACATCGAGAATTTCGAGTCTTATCAGGAATAAGCATTCGTATTCAACGACGTCCACAACAAAAAGACGATGGCAGTAACTGCCATCGGCTTTTTTCTACTTATCAAACTGTCAGCTGGCACTCGGATGCGTCATATCCAAAGGCACCATCCACTCGGCAAATTGCGCTTCGGTCAGATAGCCAAGCGCCAATGCCGACTCACGCAAGGTGGTGCCTTCCTTATGCGCCTTCTTGGCGATCTCGGCCGCTTTGTCGTAGCCGATATACCGGTTCAACGCTGTCACCAGCATCAGGTTCTTGTCGAGATTATCGGCAATCTTGGCGCGCGCAGGCTCAATACCAACCGCGCAGTTGTCATTGAAGGCATCGCAGGCATCGGCAATCAGTTCGATGCTTTCCAGCACGTTGTGCACCATCACCGGCTTGTAGACATTCAGCTGGAAGTTACCCTGGCTACCGGCAAAGGCGACCGCAGCGTCGTTGCCAAACACCTGCGCACAAACCATGGTCATGGCTTCACATTGGGTTGGATTGACCTTACCGGGCATGATCGATGAACCGGGTTCGTTCTCGGGAATGACCAACTCGCCGATACCGCAACGTGGACCACTTGCAAGCCAGCGCACATCATTGGCCATTTTCATCAACCCACCCGACAAAGTGCGTAACGCAGCCGAGGTATTGACCAGCGCATCGTGTGCAGACAGGGCAAAGAATTTATCAGGCGCGGATCTGAATGGCTGGCCGGTGAAGTCGGCAATGCGCAACGCCGCGGTGTCGCCAAACTTGGGGTGAGCATTGAGCCCGGTACCCACAGCGGTACCACCAATCGCCAGATCGTACAGACCAGACAACGATGCCCTTACCGTTTGCAGGCCGAAATCAATCTGCGCCACCCATGAACCGATTTCCTGCCCCAAGGTTATGGGCGTGGCATCCTGTAGGTGGGTACGCCCGGTCTTGACCAGATTCGCATGTTCAAATGCCTTGGCTGCCAACGTCTCGCGCAAACGGCCAACCGCAGGGAAGAGGCGGCGTTGCAATTCGGTTACCACCGCAATGTGCATGGCAGTAGGAAAGGTATCGTTAGAAGACTGACCACGATTGACGTGATCATTCGGGTGGATCGGCGCTTTGCTGCCCAAGACACCGCCGGCCAATTCAATCGCCCGGTTCGCAATCACCTCGTTGGCATTCATATTCGACTGGGTGCCCGACCCAGTCTGGAACACCACCAGGGGGAAGTGTTCATCCAGCGCGCCACTGATCACTTCATCGGCAGCCGCCACAATCAGCTTGGCGGTATCCACCTGCAACTCGCCCAATTCGGCATTGGCTTCGGCCGCTGCGCGCTTCAGCACCCCCAGTGCACAGATGATGGAACGCTGCATACGAAAGCGGGTAACGCCGATAGGGAAGTTCAGAATGGAACGCTGGGTCTGCGCGCCCCAATAGCGGCTGGATTCAACGGCGATGCTGCCCATCGAGTCAGTTTCCTGGCGATGCGTGGTCATGGTTGGCTTATCTCACTGGCTGAACGTAAATGAGTAGGAATGAAAGATAGGGTAGTCGATTCGAAAACCGCACACACTGCGGAATCTAGCGCAAATTCTTCAGGTCGTGACGACGAATGGCGTCAAAACTGAGACCAAGCGTTGCACGATAGCGTTGTTCCATCTCACCGCTTTTGATCTGGCGTTGGACTTCCCGGTCGAATGCGGCAACTTTGGCAGCAAGCTCGGGTCGGACTGCATGATATTGCGGCATGGTCTCCACGATGGGCTCAAGCATGCGGATTTTCAACTGCTGCTCCTTGCGCACCCCCTCTACCCAGATCAAGTCGTCAAACATCACATCGATGCGTTTGGCGGAAAGCTGACGCAGACCATCCATGGGGTCGGTCATGTCAATTTCATCCCATTCCTTGAATTCACCGATCTGCTGGGGGTAGACATAATTCCGGACGATACCGACCCGGGTCCGCGCAAATTGGTTGAGGCTCTCGAAGTTCTGCAATGGCGAACCTTCCTGCACCCAGGCCGCCACCAGCCAATATTCGGTTGGCGTCGTGGTAAAGCTCCATTTTGGAAGGGTTTGCCGGTCTGCAAACAGCATGACGTCAATCTTGCCCTCGTTGGCTGCCTGCAAACATCGGGTCTGGGTGCCGGATTGGAATAACAAGGCAAAGCCCATCGCGCCGTATATCTGACGAATGATGTCAACCGTGATGCCGTGATGGCCCGACTGGTTGTCGTACGACGCATAAGGTGGCCAATTGTCGTAGCAAACCCTCAGCCTCTCCTTGGCCTGCGCAATCAGCGCCAGAAATGCCAGCAGGATGAAGGGCAATTTGCGCACGGTAGTGTCAGAAAGGTAAGCACTTACTACATTTTTTAGCGTGTTTACTTAAAAAAAGATGCCAAAACACGTTTCAAATTCATGGCTTACAGGCACCACACGTCGCAGCTTGAACTATGATGGCCAAAGGAGTGGAAAATACCGTTCAGCGCCTTGAAATAGAAAAGGACGGCTTTGTGAGTAAACAGGTCTTAATCGTAGACGACAGCCGCGTATCCCGAATGCTGGTACGGGGGTACCTGGAAGAAAGCCGGCCAAACTGGCGATGCTTCGAAGCGTCGAGCGGGGAGGATGCCATCGCCCTGGTGCAAAAAGAGTCCATCGATCTTGTCACCATGGACATCAACATGCCCGGTATGTCCGGCCTCGTCGCTGGCGAGCGCATTCTGCAATTACGCCCGAAGGCCCAGGTGGTGGTGCTCAGCGCCAACATACAGGCCCATATCCGTCAAAAAGCCGAAGCAATGGGGATGCAGTTCCTGTCCAAACCCGTTACGGCGGCCACCATAGCCCAACTACTGGAGATGACGGAGTAAGAATGAACGTCTACCTCACGCCTATCCAGCACGACGCGCTATGTGAAATCTTCAACATCAGCGTGGGTCGGGCTGCTGCCGCCATGAGCGGCCTGGTGGGAGAGGAAATCAGCCTTGCAATGCCAGCCATGCGTTTTTGTTCGGTCGATGCCTTGAAAGAGCGCATGCACATGGAGGAATGGCAGCAAGTCAGCGCAGTATCCCAAGCATTCAAGGGGACTTTCGAAGGGGACGCGCTGCTGCTGTTCCCCAGTGACGATGGCATGGAAATCGTACGGTTAATGCTGTCCCATATCAAACAAGCGGTGGACGTCAACGAATTGGCTGGCGATGCGCTGGTCGAAATCGGCAACCTGTTGCTCAATGCCTGCCTCTCCACCCTGGCGGACATCTTTGACGAAGAGTTTGATTTCGATATCCCACGCCTGCGCAGTTGTAGCGGCAGTGAAGTTCTGGCACAGGATACCTACAGTCCACGCACACCGGTGTTGCTCCTGAATATCCAATGCAAACTCGGGAAGCGGCAGGTTGAGGGGTTTCTTGCCTTCCTGATTACCATTTCCTCACTCGATACCTTACGCCATGGCGCCGACCGTTTTATCCGGCGCGAGGGCACCACATCCACACCATGACGGACCAGGAACTCCCTACACCGCTACCGCATGAACTCAGCATGACAGTGCTGATGACCCCCGACATGGCCAATTTTTCCGGCAATGTCCACGGTGGCTCTATCCTCAAGATGCTCGACCAGGTCGCCTATGCCTGTGCCAGCCGTTATGCCGGGAGTTATGTAGTGACGCTGTCCGTTGATCAGGTAACTTTCGCCCAGCCCATCCATGTCGGCGAGCTGGTCACGTTCCTCGCCAGTGTCAACTACACAGGGCGTAGTTCCATCGAGGTTGGTATCAAGGTCATTGCCGAAAATGTACGGGAAGGCAGCGTACGCCATACCAACAGCTGCTTCTTCACCATGGTGGCCATAGGCGACAACGGCAAGCCCATCAGCGTGCCGCCACTGCAGCCTCATGACGAGGAAGCCCGGCGGCGCTGGAAAGAGGCAGAACTACGCAAGCAGCATCGCCTGGACTATGCAGCCCAGCGCGCAGCGCTCAAGCAAGCGGTCAACTGACCAGTTCAATTCCCGCCAGAATAGTTCCATACCAACTTTATCCGGCCACTTCTACCCGGTTACGTCCATTATGCTTGGCCCGGTATAGCGCAGTATCAGCATGCTGGATCAGCGTATCCGCGTGCTCGCCATCTCGCGGGTAGACCGCCAAGCCCATCGAGATCGTGACTGCAGGTAGTACCGCACCACCTACACGCACCGTTAGCTGTGCAATCTGTTCACGCAGCGCCTCGCATTTGACGCAAGCCGCTTCCAGATCAGTTTCCGGCATGATCAGTGTCAACTCCTCACCACCAAAACGGCAGGCCAGGTCGCTGCCCCGCAATGACTTCTGCAGCAACTGCGCAATATGCCGCAGCACCTGGTCGCCCGCCTCATGGCCATGGTTATCATTGAATCGCTTGAATTGGTCGACATCCAGCATCACCAGGCTCAGGGGCGTATCCTGCCGATTGGCCCGTACCAGCTCACGCCCGAGGGTTTCATCAAGAAAGCGGCGGTTATACAACCCGGTCAACGCATCGACGATAGACTGGCGACGCAGATTTTCGCGCAGGTTCATATTGGTTACAGCCAGCGCCACTTGTTCGGTCAGCGTATTGGCAACCTGCAGCAATGCGGGAGGGAAGGCTTCTGGGCCTTTTGCGTGACTGGCTTCCAGATAGAGTATGCCTACCGGCTCACCACCGGCCATCAGAGGTAGACATAGATAGGCTTCCGGACGCCGCACCCCAAGATGCTGGCAGACCGGGTCCAGATGCAAGTCTTTCACCTCATGCGGCTGACCCCGCCGGATGGCCCAGCACTGATTCGGTTCGAACAATATGGTATCGCTGCTAAGCTGCCCCCACGAAGTCATGCGCTCCAGCAAATCACGCGAAGGGTAATAGGCATACAGTGCACCAGCATGCCGGCCGAACATCTGATGCGCATATTTGCCCGCCACTTCAAAGAACTCGTCACCGTCCTGGCAAACCTGCAACGCACTGGACATCTTGGACAACAGCGCCATATGCCGATTACGCTCCTCAAGGCTCGCCGCGCCAAGCTGCATGCGTTCGCTGACCTCCTGCAACTCTTCGACCGTCTTTGCCCGCTCGCGTATACCCAGAAAAATCTGCCATAGTAGTAAGCCGAACAATACTGCGTCGAGCACGGCCACAAGCACCACGACCAGATTCACCAACTGACGACGGTTCTGGTATTCGTTGTACAGCACTGCCTTGCGCGCATTCAGCTGGCTATTGAGATCAGCCACGCTGAAGCGCAATCGGTCCATACCCAATTTGCCCGACGAAATATCATCGGTGTAAACCTTGTCACCGCCACTCATGCGCCGCTGTTCGATAACCCGGCCCTGGTACTGATGCAATGTATCAATCTGGCGGCTGATCAACTCCAGACTGCGTAAGGTATCAGGATCATTGTGCAATGTCCGACGCAGGCGATTTAATAGCCCCTGGGCTTGTTCATTGCCCTGGTAATAAGGTTGCAGGTATTCCTGCCGACCGGTAATCAGAAAACCGCGGGTGCCTGTTTCGGCATCCTTCAGGCCCGACAACATGAGCTGCAGTTGTTCCATCTGCTCAGTGGTCCGCAAATAGCGCACATCCGCCTCCTCCACCCAGTCGGCCGAGAGGATAGGCGCAAGCGCGGTAAACAACAGCAGGCACATCGCCAGGACGAAGCCAAGCTGCAGATAACGCTGTGAGAGAACCACTTTGCGGGATTGCGTCATAAGCAAGGTCGTATCTTGTTTACCAACAGTGTGGCACAGCGTTTTCCGTTTGCAGACCGGATTACAGACAAGGCCGTAACAAGGCCGACGATAGGCATGCAGCGTAGAAACCGCAGTTATGGGCTGCTTGCGTTTGTTTTCGTGCCACACCGCAGCCTGCTGCGGGACTGCGCAGTAAGATGGCTTCTTTATCTAGTTTGGAGCCCACATGAAGACCAAAGCCGCCATCGCCTGGCAAGCCGGTAAACCATTGAGCATCGAAGAAGTGGAGCTGGCAGGGCCACGCGCTGGGGAGGTATTGGTCGAGATCAAGGCCACCGGCATCTGCCATACCGACTACTACACACTGTCAGGCGCAGACCCGGAGGGGCTTTTCCCCGCTATCCTCGGCCATGAAGGCGCTGGGGTGGTATTGGAAACAGGCGCAGGCGTAACTTCACTCAAACCCGGTGACCATGTCATTCCGCTGTACACGCCGGAATGCCGCCAGTGCAAATTTTGCCTTTCGCGCAAGACCAACCTATGCCAGGCAATACGGGCCACTCAGGGCAAAGGACTGATGCCGGATGGCAGCTCCCGCTTTTCGCTTGATGGCAAACCCATCTACCACTACATGGGCACCTCCACCTTCGCCAACCATATCGTGGTACCCGAGATCGCCCTGGCCAAGATTCGCCCCGACGCGCCTTTCGACAAGGTTTGCTATATCGGTTGCGGTGTCACCACGGGCGTAGGTGCGGTCATCTTCACCGCCAAGGTGGAAGCCGGCGCCAATGTGGTGGTATTCGGCTTGGGTGGCATAGGCCTGAATGTGATCCAGGGTGCGAAGATGGTCGGCGCGGACAAGATCATCGGCGTGGATATCAACCCCAGGCGCGAAGCACTGGCACGCCAGTTCGGCATGACCCACTTCATCAACCCAAGCCAAGTCGAGAACGTGGTCGATCATATCGTCCAACTTACTGATGGGGGTGCCGACTACAGCTTCGAGTGCATAGGCAATACCAAGGTGATGCGCCAGGCACTGGAGTGCTGTCACAAAGGCTGGGGCAAATCGATCATCATCGGCGTGGCCGAGGCCGGTGCCGAGATCAGCACCCGCCCCTTTCAGCTGGTTACCGGCCGCGAATGGAAAGGCTCTGCCTTCGGCGGCGCACGTGGCCGCACTGATGTACCGAAAATCGTCGACTGGTATATGGAAGGCAAGCTGAATATCGACGACCTGATCACCCATCGGCTGCCACTGGAACGCATCAACGAAGGGTTTGATTTGATGAAGGCAGGAGAATCGATCCGGTCAGTGGTGATATACGAGTAGGAATCTGCTCAAAGAAACCCCAGCTAGAACAGAACAAAATCCGAAACGACTTGGAAAGGATGAATGGGACAATGAGCAGTAATCTGGAACTCCTCAGCGAACATGCCTGTTTTGGCGGTCTGCAGCGCTTTTACCGGCACGACTCGCGTGAAATCGGTCTGCCCATGCGTTTTTCAGTTTATCTACCGCCACAGGCACAGCAAGGAAGGGTGCCAGGTCTGGTTTACCTCGCGGGTCTGACCTGTACCGAAGAAACCTTCATGATCAAGGCAGGCGCACAGCGGTTCGCAGCCGAACAGGGCTTGGCGCTCATCGCCCTGGATACCAGCCCACGCAGCGCCAGGGTGGAAGGCGAGATGGAAAGCTGGGACTTCGGCGTAGGAGCTGGCTTTTATCTCGATGCAACGCAGGCGCCGTGGAGTACGCACTACCGGATGGAGAGCTACCTGATGCACGAGCTGCTCGACCTCGTCTGCGCCACGCAGCCTGTCCAAGCGGACCAGCTTGGCATCTTCGGCCACTCCATGGGCGGCCACGGCGCGTTGACGCTGGCTTTGCGCCACCCAGGGCGGTTCAAGTCCTTGTCGGCTTTCGCACCCATTGCAGCGGCCAGCGAATGCCCGTGGGGTGAGAAGGCATTTGCAGGCTACCTCGGCAGTGACCTGGCCGACTGGCTGGCTCACGATGCCAGCGCCCTTATGCGCAAGGCACAAACGCCCTACCCGGCTGGCATCCTGATCGATCAGGGACTCAGTGATACCTTTCTTGACAAGCAACTGCTGCCCCATCGATTCGAAGCCGCATGTCAGGAAGCCAACCAACCGCTTACCTTACGTCGGCACGAAAATTACGACCACGGTTATTATTTCATCAGCAGCTTTATCGCCGACCATATCGCCCACCATGCCCAGCAGTTGGTAAGTACACCGGAGACCGTCACCCAAAGCCTACAGTGAGTTACGACTGGACTCACGAAGACCCCCCCTCCCCCCAAAAACTCAGAACAAACACATGTTCCTGACGGTCTAAACGTGGCGTTATCTGATGGACTAGACTGGACATAGGTATCGACACACCTTCTACCTACGTGTCCCCCCAAAAAGGATAGATACCATGGATAAGATGAGTAAAACCCATGTCCCAACCAGTTTTGGCGTATTCAAACCGGTAGGGCACGTCGTACTGGCGTTTACAACGGCCGATCGTCGCGATGCCATGCAGGCAGCGCTATTTGCAGTGGATTTCCAAGCTGATGAAGTCACCTCGTTTGACAGCGAAGAATGGCTGGAAACCATGAATAGCGCCGATGCCAACTACGGTGTTCTGGCATCGTTCGGTTCCGAATTGGACCAGGTGGAAATGCATGCCAAGCTGGCACGTGATGGCCATGTCTTTCTGGTGGTTTTCGCACCCAAGCACGATAAAGCCGACGTCGTGATCCGCTTGGCGGAAGAACACCATGCCACCCTGGCTCAGAAGTACGGCCGGCTGCTGATTGAGAATGTGATCCTGGATGCGGATGACAGCCGTATTTCGCCCGACCATCTTTTTGGGCCGAATACTTAAGAACCTCTGTTCACGATCTTACTGCGCAGCTGTGATCAGGGTTTATGTGCTGCTCGAAATCCTCATGTACAAAAGTACATTCCGGTTTCTGCGCTGCTCTGCGCCCTGCTGACAGCTGCTCGTGACAGATCTTGAACAAGTTCTAAGTGAGAAGCTGTTCAAAGTCTTGGATTCTTCGGGATCTCGGCTGATTGAACCCACGATCCGGTTGAGCATTTGATACCAACATCAGCCCTCAAACCTGGGCTGTGTGGTATCTTGTGCGCCTCTCCCGCTGCTCACTACAGAAAGTGGTTACGCCTCGGCTTGGCCATCCCGTATAGTCGGCCTCCTGGCTTCCGACCCACTACCTGCTTGCCGCCATGCTCCATCACCTCTCATTCGGCGTTCGCGACATCCGCCGTTCTGCCGCTTTCTACGATGCTGTGCTCTCTACCCTGGGTTATGTGCGCGTTTGGGAAGACATGGAGGAGGGTGACCCGGATGCTGCGGTTGGGTATGGCTATCCCGGTGGTGACGACAAATTCGCCTTGAAGCTGCGAGGAGAATCGCAGGCTACGCTCGGGGCGGGTTTTCATCTGGCATTCGCCGCACCAAGCCGCGAAGCGGTGGACCAATTCCATAAAGCCGCGCTACAACACGGCGGCCAGGATAACGGGCAACCAGGTCTACGGCCGGACTACGGCGCGAACTACTACGCGGCATTTGTTATTGACCCTGATGGGCATCGTATTGAAGCCGTCGTAACTGCGTAGCCAATTGCACCACAGCCAGGCGTAGTACCGCATCGTCGATACCTCCGTACCCCAGCACCAGCCCGGGGAAAGGCGGCGCGGCACGGCAATAGGCAGACAGCGCTGGAACCATCATCCCAGCCCTGGCCAGCGCAGCGCTGATAGCGCGGTCATCACAGCCATCAGGCAGTCGGGCAACCACATGCATGCCGGCTTCTCCACCCAATAAAGGCAAGGTATCGCCCAATTCCGCTGCCAACGTGTCGCGCAACTTGGCCTGCCGCCTTGCATACACACCGCGCATACGGCGTAAATGACTGCCAAAGTGGCCTTCGGTGATGAAATCCGCCAAAGCAGCTTGCACGGTGTAATCACTTTCACGATACAAGCGGGCCTGCAACTGGCATAGGGACTTGACTACAGCAACCGGCGCTACCAGGTAACCCAAGCGCAGAGCTGGAAACAATACCTTGCTGAAGGTACCCAGGTAGAGCACCCGTCCCTGGCTATCCAAACCCTGTAGCGCAGCCAGTGGCTGACCGGTATGGCGAAATTCGCTGTCGTAATCGTCTTCGATAATCCAGGCGCCCTGCCGCTTTGCCTCGGCCAACAAGGCTTGACGGCGGACCAGACTCATGACGCTGCCAAGCGGGTACTGGTGCGATGGTGTGACATAGATCAGACGGGCTGCAGGGTGCTTGCGTTGCGTCCAGTCGATACCAGCTTCATCCTGCGGGATGGGTTCCACTTGCAAACCAGCCATCTCAAACGCTGTGGCAGCGCAGTTGTAACCCGGTTCCTCGATCCATGCGATGTCGCCCACATCGGCCATACTACGGGCAATAAGGTCAAGGCTTTGCTGCATCCCCCCGGTAATCAGGATTTGCTCAGCCGTACAATTCACCCCGCGTGACAAACGCAAATAACCAACCAGCGCCTCACGCAATGCCCGATGGCCCCCTTCGTACCGATAACCCATCTCGTCTGGGCTGGCGTCGCGTTGGCGGGCCTGCAAGAGACGCCACCATACCCGCCAGGGGAACAACGATAAATCCGGCCTGCCCGGCGTAAATGCAGGTGTTTCGTCATACTCCACCCGCGCTTGTGTATCGGCCAGCAGATTGCTCGCCCGTTGCGACAAACCTTGTACCGAAGCGGTTGTCTGACCAGGTGCAATCTGGCTTGGCCCCCAGTCGGGCGAGCTGGCTGAAACGAATATCCCAGCCCCTCGACGGCTTTGGCAGTACCCCTCCGCACACAGTTGTTCATATGCGTGCAGCACCGTATTGCGCCCCAAACCCAATTCAACGGCGAGATTACGACTCGCCGGCAAAGCGATGCCGCTGGCAAGCCTGCCGTCCAATACCGCATGGCGCAAATATCGATAGAGCTGGCGATGTAAGGGTTCAACCGCATCGCGTTGTAGCTGGCCAGCCAGATAATCAGCCAATGCCGTCAAATTGGCTCCATATAATGTGCGCATTCTGGTACTCGATATAGGACTACTTTCGATTTACGCTGTTTGCAATCCTTTCGTCAAGCAAAGCTTCGTGCCATGAGCCAATTTACTAAGACACCGCTTACCCGTATTCGTCGCATTGCCGAAAATGCCAATTACGACCGTGACACCGTACACGCCATTCTCGACACAGCATGGGTCTGCCAGATTTCTTTTTCGGTGGACGGCCAAGCGCACTGTATTCCTACTGCCCATTGGCGTATCGGCAATACGCTCTATATTCACGGCAGCAATGGCAGCAGGTTGCTGCGGGCATTGGCGGAAGGTGCGTCAGCCTGTGTGAACGTCACCCATATGGACGGCCTTGTTTTGGCGCGATCTGGTTTTAATCATTCGATGAATTATCGGTCCGCCATGATCTACGGCCAATTCCGCAAAGTAAGCAGTGGGACTGAGAAAATCGCGGTGTTGGATGCTTTCATGGACAAAATCGACCCTAGCCGGCGTGAGCAAGTGCGTGTACCCGACAAGAATGAGCTAGCTGCTACCACCGTGTTGGCGCTGACTATCGAACAGGCTGTCGCCAAACAACGGAGCGGCCCACCTGTAGACGATGCGGCCGATATAGGCATTGATGTCTGGGCTGGCGTATGGTGGCGAACCCATACCTGATTTGGCGAACCAGCCCGCCACCGCTACATAACCCTCGTTATCTATATACCGCCATGTACCAGCCCAGCTCTTTTCAAGAAACACGCCCTGAACTGCTCAAGGCATTGATCGCAGATTACCCGCAGGCAACGGTGCTGGCGGTAGGGCCGAATGGCATTGAAGCCAATCTGCTGCCGATGATGCTCACCCATAGCCACCAGACAGACCGGCTGATCGGCCATGTTGCGGCCAGCAATCCATTGGCCAAGATGGCTGGCAGCCAGGTGACCGTGCTGTTTCATGGACCCGACGCTTATGTGTCACCCAACTGGTATCCCAGCAAGGCCCAGCATCATAAGGTCGTACCTACCTGGAACTATATGGTTGTGGAAGGGCGCGGCGTGCTACGTACGTTTCAGGACGAAACCGCATTGAAAGCATTGCTTGATCGGCTGACCACACGCTTCGAAGCCAACCAGCGCCGCCCCTGGCAACTGAGTGATGCACCGGCGGAATTTGTATCGCAGATGATGCGTGTGATTGTCGGGATTGAGATATCCCTGAGCAGCTTGCAAGGCAAATTCAAGCTCAGCCAGAACCGGTCGGCTGAGGATTTTTTAGGTACGATAGCCGGGCTGCGCGCTACTGGCGAGGCCAAGGCTATGGATGTGGCGAATTGGATGAAGCGGTATTACGGCGACGCAGACTAGGAATCTATTCCCGATCTTACTGCGCAGCCGTGATCAGGGCTTATGTGCTGCTCGAAAGCCCCCCAAGGGAGACGCCGAACTGCTAAGGTGCTTCGCGCCAAGAAGTTCGCAGCCTCATGTACTCAAGTATATTCCGGTTTCTGCGCTGCGCTTCACCCTGCTGACAGCTGCTCGCGACAGATCGTAAACAGATTCCAAGAATCGCTAGTAAATTTACTGCGCATCACGCAATACGGCGCTGAAACCACTACTGCAACTAATTCTTGAGAGACCGATCTATCCGCTGGCATTCAGAAAAAATGCAATCACTCAGACCCCAAGCTTAATTTGAATACAGATTGGGCAGCTTTCCTCTCAGTCATTGCATCCAGCAGACGGAATCTCATGAGCAATAACGACGTAAAGTTTAATAAACCACTAACTGCCATTGCTATTGTCATTATCGGTATGTTGTCCTTAAGTGTTCATACCATAATGCTTCAGATACTGCATATCCCTTATCCAACAGGATATCCAAAAAACAATTGGATCAACCTGTTCGACAATATCGGCATTACCCTGGCGCTTATTTATATTTACCAATTCAGCTATGGGAAGCTGCAACATTGGTCTCCTTTCGCTAAGGTATTCATTCTTACCGTATTGTTATCAGCCCTCAAGGAAGTATTGATACGTGCTCCTTTAATGAACGCAATTGTGTCTTCCGCCTGGTTACATGCATTTATTGACAATCTACCCGCACTCTCTACCTGTTTCTTTATCGCCCTACCAGTAGTTCTACTTGGGCCACAGCAGCTCACTTCCTTTTGGAAGAAAATACTGGCTGCAATTTTTTTAGCTTCAATTATTCAGTATACAATTTATCCAGTTGCACAATCACTAACCACTTATTTGCTTTCATTAGTACCCCAACCAAGGCTGGAAGATGCAATTCACGCACCTTATCAATTAAATGTATTAATCCCTGCCTATCTGACTTATTGGGAAGCAGCTATCGCCTGCTTTATTTTTGCCTGGCTTAGCTGGCACAATATCAGCCCAAATCCAAAAAACCGGCTTATTGTGTTTACGGTCCTGATCGTATTGCTCAAGAGGCTCTTGTTCGCACCGTTCTTTTATATTTTCTACTCGGATTTTTCGCCAATTATGGCGATGTTGAGCGTAGGGCAATTTTCATTGGAAGCCATGACCCTGGCGTTACTGACTGGGATCTACATGAACTTTGTCTATAAGCGGTCCAATATGTCGCTCAGTGAGCCCGCCCAGACCTGACGACTTGTCTGAAGCGATACAACTCTGGGCTGGTGTTGTCCGATAGCACCA
The DNA here is from genome assembly GCF_052601015.1 of Chitinimonas violaceus. Classification (NCBI taxonomy): domain Bacteria; kingdom Pseudomonadati; phylum Pseudomonadota; class Betaproteobacteria; order Neisseriales; family Chitinibacteraceae; genus Chitinimonas; species Chitinimonas violaceus. The sequence continues at coordinate 15,981 of NZ_JBQXDJ010000073.1, forward strand.
GTCCCTTTGTCACCCTGTTTCTAATCGACCGAGTTGCTTTATTGTGTGGCAGCACATCGATTGGACCTGCCATGTCCGCCCCATTGCATAGACTGACTGTTCTGGATTTTTCCCCACTACTTCCCGGCCCGTTTGCGACTCGCATGCTGGCTGACCTGGGCGCAACGGTGATTCGCATCGAATCCCCTACCCGGCCGGACTTGGTGCGGCATATGCCGCCGTTTGTGGAAGGCATATCGGCCGCCCATGCCTATCTGAATCGCAACAAACGCAGCCTGGCGCTGGACTTGAAAGCGGTAGGTGCACGTGAAGCGGTACTGGCATTGGTAAAAACCGCCGATGTCCTCGTCGAGCAATTCCGCCCTGGCGTCATGGAGCGGTTAGGCCTTGGGTATGCCGAATTGGCCGAACTCAATCCACGACTCATTTACTGTTCGATCACCGGTTACGGCCAAACCGGTCCTTTACGGGATCGGGCGGGCCATGACATCAATTACCTCGCTTTGGCCGGTGTGGCAGCCGGTTCCGGGCGCATCGAAGATGGACCACCGCCTTTGGGAGTACAAATTGCCGATGTGGCAGGTGGTTCACTGCACGCAGTCATTGGCATCCTGGCCGCATTAAGGCAACGCGATGAGGACGGTGCCGGCCAACACATCGATATCGCAATGACCGACTGCGCCCTGCACCTGAATGCACTTACAGCCAGTGCGGCATTGGCTGGGCAGGACACCCTGCCGGAACAAGGTTTGCTCAATGGCGGCAGCCATTACGACTACTATCGCTGCAGTGATGGACGCTGGCTGGCCGTAGGCAGCCTGGAACCCGCTTTTCTGACCGCGCTGTGCGATGCGATTGGGTATTCAGACCTGGTCCCGGAATTCCGCCACAACCCACAGCAAGCCAAAACCCGATTAGCAGCAAGGCTAGCTGAAGAAACTCAGGCCCACTGGCGTGTGGTATTTGCGAAAGTTGACGCCTGCGTCGAGCCAGTGCTGACCTTACCCGAAGCACTCGATAGCGCACAGGCAAGACAACGCGGCTGGATAGTTGATGTACCGCACGGCAAAAACCAACTTCGCCAACCCGCCATGCCGATACGCTTTTCCAGAGCAGAAGCGAGCTACACCCATACAGGAGGCCGCCTAGGGGAAGATAGCGAGGCTATTTTGCGGGAAGCAGGGCTGAGCGAGGCAGAGATCACAGCGCTGCGAGCTAACAACGCCCTTGGCTAAGAACCTGTTCAAAGTCTCCGCAGAAGAAGAGTCAGAAAGGCAAACTGAATGAATTGCAAGCTGGTGTCGAGCTTGCGTTCACAGTTCTTCCACAATCGACGGCACTTCTCCAACCACGCAAA